>JACZSB010000087.1 GCA_022574435.1 Fidelibacterota bacterium | reverse complement strand
CGTCCGCCTGCCGGGCAACGCAGGCCTCGTCGGTTTCGAGCCCCGGCGATACCCCTTCCAGGACCAGCGATGCGAACCGCTCCGGCGCACGTAGGGCCAGCGCCAGCGCCACCCTGCCCCCCATGGAGTAACCCAGCAGGTGAACGCTGTCACGGCTGAAACCATCCAGCAAATCCTCCAAGGCTGCCGGCAGCCGCTCAAAGGCGTCCGGTGCGCCAAAGTTCGCTATAGGCGTCCCCCCATGCCCGGGCAGATCTATGGCCATAGTACGCCATTGGGGGCGAAGTTGTCGGCGCAGGTCGGCCCAGTTCTCCAGGCAGCCCATAAAGCCGTGCAGCAACACGACTACCGGACCTTGGCCATCATCGTATTGATAATTGAACGTGAACAAACGAGGCTGTGAAGCTGGATGGGTCAGGATTTGAGCCGTCTGGCCAGCGCCTCATGGACTGCGCGGTGCCGGGCCACATTGACCTGTTGGTCTATAGCCACTTCCACAATCTGGACCCCCGGCTGGTGCAAAAAGGCGCCGATGGCCTGGCGGGTCTCCTGGTAGGAGCTGGCCTGTGAATAGCCCAAGCCAAACAGCTCCGCACCCGAGCGGAACGTCAAACCGTGGGGCATGGTAAACAGCCGGGTGAAGCTGTCACTCTCGTCAGCCAGGGGCAGATATGAAAAAATGCCGCCACCGTTGTTATTCACCACCACGATGGTGAGGTTCAGCGCCTCAGTGGCGGCGGCCAGTCCGCCCAAATCATGCAGGAAACTCATATCCCCCAAATAAAGCAACACGGGACGGTGGGTCGCCATAGCCGCGCCCAGGGCGCTCGATACCATACCATCAATCCCGCTGGCCCCCCGATTCGACAGCACCGTCAGGGGCGCGGACCGGTCCACGGCCAAGGCGAAGGTCTCCAGATCACGCACCGGCATACTGTTCCCCACGTATAAGACGCCATCCTCCGGCAGCAGCTGGACGCACAGGTTGGATACATGGCCTTCGAAAAAGGGCGCTTCGGGCGCAATGGATTCCCTGATGACCTCCTGGGCCTGTCGATCGAATTTCCGCAGACCCGCCAGCCAGTTTTCATCCGCTGGTTGACTACCCACCTCAGTGGCTAACGCCCGGCAGAAGCCGGTGGGATCGGCGGCATACACGGCGCCGGCCTGCCGGTCAGGATCGTCCCACAGCCCACTTGCACTGATAACATATAGCCTGCCGGGATGTCGCGCTAGAATTCCCGTAAAAGCCTTTGATGTGGGCCGGGCGCCTATGCGGATCATAACCTCCGGCTGGAAAAGCTCCTGGAAGCCTTTATTCCCAAGCAATATATCGAAATTTTCAATGGCCTGGCCATGGATCTCTGAAGCGTACCGGACCTGGCTGGCGCCTTCTGCCAGAACCGGATAGCCGGTGGCAATCGATAACTCCCGCAGGGCCTGGGAGAACCCTGCCGTCGGGGGCATGGGTCCCACCACCAGGGCGCCGTGCCGATGTTTACGGATATCGGCCGATAGATGTTTCAGGTCCGGTACCTGCCAGACACGTTTGCTTATTTCCGCACCGGTTGCATCCCCAGTGGCGGGAAAAGGCAGCCCCGGTTCACCTTTGGGCGGCGTCAACGGTTCGCGAAAGGGGATATTCAGATGCACGGGCCCGGCGGGCGCCCCAATGGCCTGGCTGTAAGCTTGATTGATGAGCTGCCGAAGATAGCCGGTCAGTTGTAAATCCGGCGTGGTTACTTCAGCGAAGAAACGGACATGGTCCCCAAACAGCTTGATCTGATCAATGGTCTGGTTGGCGCCCACCTGGCGCAGTTCCGGGGGGCGATCGGTGGTCAGGACGATCAGGGGGGTGCCCGAGTAGTAGGCTTCCACCACCGAGGGGTAAAAGTTCACTGCCGCCGTGCCGGAGGTGCATAATATGACTGCGGGAGCGCCGGTCATTTTGCCAATACCCAGGCCGAAGAACCCACCACTCCGCTCGTCAATATGGGTGTGAATCTCGAAGCCCTGGTGATGGGCAAAGGCCAGGGAAACGGGTGCGTTGCGATAACCGGGTGAAATGCAGGCGTGACGAACGCCCAGGCGATGGAGTTGGTCTACAATGGTACGCCCCCAGAGGGCATTCACGGCGCCAACGCCGGGTTGACGGGTCAACTAATAGTCCCCACCCGGTGATTCAGGAGAACCGCAAAGGGCCTGAAGCATGGCCTGGAATTTCAGCCTGGTCTCTTCCCATTCCTTCTCGGGGATCGAGCCGGAAACGATCCCTCCTCCCGCAAATAGGTAGGCGCTGCGCTCCCTGATCAGGGCAGATCGCAGGCCTACAACGAAATCCCCGGCCCCCTGACCATCCATCCAGCCCAACACACCGGCGTACCAGCCCCGGTCAACACCTTCGGATTTGAGTATGGCCTCAGTAGCGTTTTGAGTAGGGGTCCCAGCGACGGCCGGCGTCGGATGGAGGCGGGAAGCCAATTCAAGACCTGAAATGGAGAGATTCAGCCGGGCGGAGATGGGGGTGCGCAGATGAATTACATCCTTCGAATAAAAAAGTGTCGGTTCAGAGGGGATTTTCAACTCAGAAGTGATAGGTTCCAGCCTTTTCCGGATGAACTCCACCACGTAGGCATGCTCAGACTGTTCCTTGGGGTCCTTCAGCAGGGCCTTCCCCTGGGCCTGGTCGTCGCCCGGCGTGGCGCCCCGGGAAATCGTGCCGGCCAGCGCTTCGGTATATATAACATCATCATCTATCCTGAGCAACCGTTCCGGTGTGGCGCCCACAAACGTGCCTGATCCGGGCAGATCAAACATGAAGGTAAAGCACTCCGGATAGCGGACACGGAGACGACTGAGCACTTGCTCAATGGAAATGGGAGCATCGAATTCCAGCCGTAAAGTGCGGGCCAGGACCACCTTGGACAGTTGCGGCCCGAACTGCGATTTGGCCTGGGCGACCCGGTTCATCCAGGCTTCCCGGCCCGGCAGTTCCTCCTTTTCCACACAGCGAGCTTGACCATTTTCGGGAAATGTAGCGCTGAGTTTCCTCTGGGCTGTTGCGGCTGAGGCCTCCAGGGCCTGGGCAATAGTCTCCACGTCATCCCAGGGTTGGATAATGCAGCTGACCGTTAAGATGGTCCTCTCATTTCGCCGGGTGGCCAGGCATTGGGGCAATACAAGCCTGCCCCGGGGAAAGGCTCCCCAAGGCCCGGGGTCAGTCGACAGGTTCAGGTCAGCAGCGCCGTCTAAATCAAATGCGAACCCGGCCAACAGACGAGGACGGGAATTCCGCTGAGGACTAGGAGAGCAATCGACACCCTGCGCCAGCACCCGTTCCATTTTATTGATGACCTCCTGCCGGTTCTCCTGAGCATTGAAATCCAAGCTCACGGCAGCGCCGGTGCAGGCCAGGGAGAAACCTTCATCCGGTTTTTCCCAGAAACAGCGGAAATGCTCACTCCCGGATGCTGCAACCATAGGAAGCAGATCGCCCGACTCATGCGATAGATTCTGATATACGAGAATCCCCTCACCGAGCTCCTTTGCTTTGTGAAGAGCGCCCCTCAGTGCCGTCAGAAGAGGTTGGGACGTAATAGGAACGCTATCAGTCAACGGTTGGGTAGAAGAAGTCATATCTCATTTTAGTCTTTGGGTGGCAATCCACTCCTTAGGCGCTGTCCACCAAGGGAAAAATAATTACCTGTAAAGCTCCCATTAAGTTGGGCAAAATTCAGGCGAATTTAATACCCCGCCGCTGTCAGGGAATAGATTGCTTTGATGCCATTTGTTGGTGATTTCCCCGCCGATGGCGTTAAGGAAGAGACCAATTAAGCGCCGCCGAGCCGCTCGGGGGGCATCCTCCCTGCCTGCAGCCATTATGGGATGGACAGGTGAAATGCCACGCCCAGCACCGCCGCTATGGCCAGGGCCAACGGCCATAGGGCCACCCGCCGATCCAGCTCGGCCACCACCAGGAAAACCACGCTCAATCCGGCGGCCCCTAAGGCTCCCGCCACGGCGATTCGCACCGGGAGCCGGCTGATCAAGATCACCATAGGCAGGCACCCGGCGGTGACCAAAAACAGTCCGGCAGCTAACCGCCGGCCTGGCCTAATCCCAACATAATAGAGGAAAGAACGCTCTCCGCTGGCCGCCGCCGCCTCAGCCCCGAACAGCTGATTGGCCAGGTTGAGGGCCGGTCCCAGCAGCAGCCCCAGGGGATAGGCCCAGAGCAAGGCCCCCGGCAGCTCCCCGTTTATGGCGCGCACCCACAGCAGCAGCGTCGGGGCAGCCAGCGCGTGGGGCAGCCAGGAGAAAAACGTCCGCTTGAGACCCAGGTTATAAGCCAGACCGCAAGCCAGGCCAAACAGCATTATGCCCATGGGTAACGGGCCAAATCGTAATCCCAAGCCCATAGCGCCAATCAGCAAGCCGCTGGCCATGATCAGGGCGGTGCCCGGGTTGACCTGTCCCGACGCAATGGGCTTGGAAGGTTTGGCCGCCGCATCATAGGGCCGGTCAAGCAGATCGTTGGTGATCCCGATGGTTAACTGGATTAGCAACATGGCCAGCCCCACCGGCAGTATGCGGCTGATGTCGAACGGGCCGGCCCGGGGGATGGCCAGCACCATGGTCACGCCGGCCACTGCCAGGGAAGTAAAGGGATGCATCAGCAAAAGATGGGCGGCGAGACGCCGGCTGATCGTTCCGCTAGCCGGCACCGTATCCCCCTCCGCCGGGGGTCTTGATGACGATCTTCTCACCCGGCCGCACCACCAGTTCCACTTTGCCCGGGAGCGCCTCTACCTGGCCGTTCCGCCGCACCAGCAGATTGCGCCCTCTGGCCCCCGGTCGCCCGCCAGCCATTCCATAAGGGTGATAGACCCGCCGCTCGGACAGGATAGATACCTTGCGCGGCTCCAGGAACCGGATCTCCCGAATGACGCCGTCACCACCCCGGTAGCGCCCCTTGCCGCCCGAACCGCGCCGGATGGCGAACCGCTCCAGCCGGAGCTCGGGAAAGCGCTGCTCCAGCACTTCGGGATCGGTGATGCGCGTGTTGGTCATGTGGACCTGCACCGCCGACGCCCCGGGATGCCCATCCACCGCACCGGAGCCGCCCGCGATGGTCTCGTAGTATTGCCGTCCCTGGCCGTCCTCCCGTCCAAAGAGGAAGTTGTTCATGGTCCCCTGAGAGGCGGCGGCCATCCCCAGGGCCCCCAGCAGGACATCCACCACCCGCTGGGAGGTCTCCACGTTGCCGCCCACCACCGCCGCGTCCGGGGAGGGGTTGAGCAGGCAGCCCTGGGGAATATGGATGGTGACCGGTTCCAGGCAACCCGAGTTCAAGGGGATCTCCCGGTCGATGAGGGTCCGCAACACGTAAAGGACGGCGGCCTTGGTCACCGCCACCGGCGCGTTCAGGTTGCCGGGCAACTGGGGCGAGGTGCCGGAAAAGTCGATGGTGGCCCGATGGCTCCAGGGGGGATCGGTCCCCCGCTGGATGGTGATGCGCACCGCAATCCGGGCGCCGTCGTCCAGGTAGTCCTCGAAGGTCGCATTAAAGAAATCGCCCGCGCTCAGAAAATTCCCCAGGGCCTCCCGCAGCGCCTCGGCGGCGTTGTCGCGGATATGCCCCATGTAGGCGTGTACCGTCGCCAGGCTGTACTTGTCCACCAGCCGCTGCAACTCCCCCACGCCCCGGTTGTTGGCGGCTACCTGGGCCTTCAGATCGGATATTCGCTCTTCAATATTACGGGCCGGGTAAGGCGCATCGAGGAGCAATCGCCGTACTGCTTGCTCCCGCAGTTGGCCGCCGCTCACCAGCAGGAAGTTGTCGATGACCACCCCCTCCTCAATGAGGGTGGTGGCAAAGGGCGGCATGGAGCCGGGGGTGACGCCGCCGATGTCGGCGTGGTGGCCCCGGGAGGCGACATAGAACAGGGGCCGGTCGTTGGGACCAAACACAGGGGTAATGACCGTCACGTCGGGCAAATGCGACCCCCCGCCATGGGGATTGTTGGTCACGTAAACCTCGCCGGGACGCATCCGCTCCCCATTGGCCTGGATGATCCCCTGCACCGATTCGCTCATGGCGCCCAGGTGGACGGGGATGTGGGGCGCGTTGGCCACCAGCTGCCCTTGCGGGTCAAAAATGGCGCAGGAGAAGTCGAGGCGCTCCTTGATATTTATGGAATGGGCGGTGTTGGCCAGGCTGGTGCCCATCTGTTCGGCCACGCTCATGAACAGGTTGTTGAACACTTCCAGCATGATGGGGTCCCGTTGGGTGCTCACCAATTCAGTCTCGAGGGCCCCTTGCTCCACCACCAGGTGTCCGTAGCTATTGACGGTGGCGGTAAATCCCGGCTCGATGAGGATAGTGGAATAGGGATCCACCACGATGGCCGGTCCCCTGAGGCGAACCCCAACGGCCAGCTCCTCCCGTCGATACACGGCTGTATCCGTGACCTGGCGGGCAAACGTGACCGGGACCGTCTCCATAGGGGACGGCCGGGCTGGGCCGGGTGACCTGGGAAGTTCGGTCTCCTCAAAAGCGCCGCCTCTGCCCACCACCTCCACCCGGATGTTGACCAGTTCCAACGGCACACCGCCGGGGCGAAAGCCGAAATGCCGCTGGTAGGTCGCCAGGAAGGCCGGCGCAATCTCGTCATACGCGACGAAGGGTACGGAAAGATAGCTGTCCGTCCCCAATGGGCGCAGGTCCATGAGGCGGTCGACTAGAATGTCGTCTTTGGGGATGCCCAGACCCTCGATTTCACGGACCAGCGGTCGGGCCAGCCCATGGAAAGCGCCGTCGAGGGTTTGAAACAGGTCGGGGGTCAACACCTGCACCAGCGCTTTGATCCCGTAGCGCAAATGGTCGGCCACGGCGATGCCATAGGCGGAAAGCAGTCCCGCCAACGGGTGGATAATGATCTTGCGAAGGCCCAATATTCGGGCGATGGCACAGGCATGCTGGGCGGCGGCCCCGCCGAAACAGACCAACGCGTGGGTCCGGATGTCGAAGCCCCGGGCGATGGAGATTTCCTTGATCGGCTTGGCCATGATTTCGTTGGCGATCTTGATGAACCCCAGGGCAATCTCCCGGGGCGATAGGGTGGCGCCCAGCCGGCCGTTCACCGTGGCGGCCAGTTCCTTGAACTTCCGCTCAACGACCGCCCCATCGATCGGTTGGTCCTGGTGGGGACCGAAAGTACGGGGGAAATGATCCGGCAGAATGCGGCCCAACAGGAGGTTGGCATCGGTGAGGGCCAGGGGACCGCCGCGGCCGTAGCAGGCCGGTCCCGGATCAGCACCTGCCGACCGGGGCCCGACCCGCAGCTTCTGGCCGTCAAACCAGAGGATGGAACCCCCGCCGGCCGCCACCGTGTTCACGTCCAGGCTCGGCGCCTGGAACTGCACCCCCGCCGTCTCCACCTCGAAGACCTTCTCGAAGGTCCCGCCGTAGCGGCAGACATCGGTGGAGGTGCCGCCCATGTCAAACCCGATGGTTTCCGCCACGTCGTTGAGCCTGGCCACGGCGGCGGTAGCCAGCACCCCGCCCGCCGGACCGGAGATGATGGCATCCTTGCCGGTAAAGAGATCGGCCACCGTCAGGCCGCCCGAACTCTGCATGAACTCCAGGAGAATATCCCCCGTGGAGGCCCGAATCGACGCAACGTAGCGCTTGAGAATCGGGCTCAGGTAGGCGTCCACCACCGTGGTCTGTCCCCGGCCCACGATCTTGATCAGCGGCATGATCTCATGGGAAACGGTGACCTGCCCAAAGCCCATGGACCGGGCCAGGCGCGCCACCGCCGCCTCGTGGACGCTGTTCTTCCAGGCGTGCATCAGGACGATGGCCACCGAACCGATGCCCATGCGCTTGATGCGCCCAAGGTCAGCCCGCACCGCCTCTAGGTCGAGCTCCTTGATGACCCGCCCTTCGCTGTCCAGACGCTCGTCCACCTCCTTGATGCAGCGGTAGAGCTGCCCCGGCTTCTCGATGGCCAGACTAAACAGCCGGGGCCGGTTCTGGTGGCCGATAGCAAGGAGGTCGCGAAACCCCCTGGTGATGAACAGGGCCACGGAAGCCCCCGTGCGCTCCAGCAGGGCGTTGCGGATCTGTTCACGTTCGCTTGCCATCCGCGCCTGTTCTTCGCTGGCGGTCAGTGTCAGCCGCTCAAGGGCATTGGCGACTAACAGCGTAAATGTCTCCAGCAGGCGCTGCTGCTCCGGGATCATCAACTGGCGCAGATTCCCCGGTTCCACCACCACCAGTCCGTAGGTTTTCTCGCCGCTTTTTAGCGGCAAAATCTGGTACGGCACGCCGGGTAACGTGTCGGTGCCCGCACCCGCAGGCAGGCCTTTATCAAAACTCCACTGCGCGATGGCATCGTCCCATGGCGTCATTCCTTGCGGATGTGTTAACGGCTGCAATTTACCGTTGTCATCGGGCAACAACACCTGACTGCGGGCATGAAACGTGGAGGCAATAAATTGTTCGCTGGTGGCGGCGATGTCCTGCGGACTGCGGCCCACCGCCAGAGCTTTCGACATTTCATATAAGTGCCGTGTGCGTTGCTCGCGGTAGCGGGCTACCCGCGCCTGATAACGCACGCCAGCAGTAAGGTTCCCGATCACCAGCCCGACGGTTAACATCACCGCGAAGGTCAGCAGATATTGCACATCAGAGACGGCGAGCGTGCCGCGTGGGGCGATAAAAAAGAGATCGAAACTCACCACATTAATGACGGTAGCAACCACCGAAGGCCAGCGTCCATAAAATAGCGCCACTACCACCACGCCAAGCAGATACAGCATCACCAGGTTGGCGGCATCAAACGCCATCAGCCACTGCATGGCAATTAAGGTGATAACGGCGCATAACGCGGCGGCAACCACGCATCCCTGAATCTGTACCCGCCACTTGTCTTTAAAAGAGCGGCTATCCGGCGCGTTGTTAATCGTGCGGGCGGGTGGTTCATCAAGCGCGACCAGCACCTGATCGAGATCGGGGGCGATGCGCGCCAGTCGGTCAGCAAACGTTTCCCGACGCCACCAGCGGCGCGAGGCTGGGCGACCGAGAATAATCTTGCCGAGATTATGTTCACGGGCATAACGCACTACCGCTTTCTCTTCTGCTGGATCAGAAAGTGTTGCC
>JACZSB010000445.1 GCA_022574435.1 Fidelibacterota bacterium | reverse complement strand
GTCGCCCGGGTGGGCTTACAGGCCCTGATGGTAAAGATTCATTAAGTTACCGGCGCTAAGATCGGAAACGTAGAAGTAGGCAATATTCTGCCCATCCGGCGAGAAGGCGACGCCACCTGCGGAGGTGCTCAGATTGCCGCTGTTGGCAATGAGCTCCGCTTCACCGGTCTCCAGGTCAACAACAAAAAGATGGTAGCGGTAGGTGAAGTCAAATAGATTATTCCCGGCATAGGTCGCTTCGCGGTACCAGAGGGCAGCCGACCGGAAATCGGGGGAGACGGCGGCCAGAGTAAAGCCGTTCTCTTCCCCTTCACTGGAAACGACCAGGGTGTTGCCGGTCTCCAGGGAGTAGACCACCAGGTCGTTTTTGAGCGGACCGGGCCAGTAGACCAGGCGGATACCCGCCGAATCCCAGTGGGCCCGCATCATCCTGAAGGGGAGGTAGGGCAACGATTCCAGAAACTGGGTCGTTTGCGCCGCCACATCATAGCTGAACAGGTAGAGCGCATCACTGGCGCCAACGTTCGGGTCGTAGCGCCGCTCTCCAATGAGGAGCCGGCCGGCGCCGGGCGAGAAGGCCAGCGGAAATGCCTCGCCAGGGACCTGCAGCGTCAGGATGGCGCTATTGGCGGGGATGTTGCGCAGCGCCAGGCCGGTCTGCAGATCAGCGCCGTAGGTCCCGCTCTGGCCGCTCACAAAGGCCAGCAGGGTGGCATCGGCAGACCAGGCCATTGGGGCTGGGACGCCGAGGGTGCTGTCGATGTGGGAGAGGCCTGAATATTGGGGCGGCGTCGCCAGGTATAGACCGGAGGCGCCACCCGAAGTCCCCATCACTACCAGGAAGTCGCCGTTGGGGGCAGCCTGAACATCAAAGATGTTCTCCAGGCCGCCGACCTCGATTGCCTCTCTGACGATAATGTCCATCCTGCGGATCCACCGCCCCTCATCACCATAGGTGCCGCCGGAGTAAAGCACCTCCTCGCTGTCCTGGGACCAGGCCAGATCGCCCCCCAGGAAGTCGTTGCCTGCGATGTTGGTCTCCTCCGCCACCAGCAGGGCGCCAAGCCCAACGATGGCCAGACCCTCTTCCAGCGGCTCGTTCTCAGAGCAACCGGCGGCCAGCAGCAGGCTACCCCCTATCACGCCACCTAGCAGAAGACGCCGAAAGGAGGGCAGGGTGTGATATGGCGCTGACTGATATTGCATGGGTATCGGACTGCGAATTTAGGCTTTTAACGTCCCAGCGGCGCAATGATTCATCCCAGTCACCCTCGATATCAGGAATTTCGTTCACCCAAAGGATGGCAGCCGTCAGCAGGCCAACCGGGATTCCCGCCAGGAGCGCCATAGGCTCGATGTTGCCGGTCTGCACAAGGGTGCTGCCGGCCACCAGCAAAGGCCCAAAATTGAGCCCCACCAGGAGCTCCCCAAGACCCTTGCGGGCCATCAGCCTGATCGGAGGAACAGTGTAAAAGATTCCTGAGAGCACCCCTGCAATCCCCAGGTATAGCACAGGCATTCCGACCTGGATGATAAGCGGAATGCCCACAATCCCCGCCACGGCATACGAGACCAGAGCGACGGTCAGCATACCTTTCGGGGAGATCAGGCCCATCTGGATAGATCTGCTGCCGCCGGAGAATGGCACGATATAGTCATAGGTGGCTTCATCGTTACCACTGGTGTGATCGAAATAGTCATTGAGGGTATTGGTCCCCACTTGCAGGAACGAAGCCGCCAGCAGGGTCAACCCAAGCAGCCCCAAATCCACTTGGTAGCCGAGCATGGAAGCGACGGCGCCGCCGAGCAATACCGGTACGATAGTGGCGGTAAGAAACGGCGCCCGGGTGATGACCACCCATTTGAAAAAGCGGGTCATGAAACTAATCTCCGGCTCCACGGAGGCGACATCCACGCCCTCTAAAGGGGTGGAGACTCCGCAGAAGCCCACCTGCACGTTATCTTTCATGGTCGGGGTGATCTTGATGTGGGCGGCAAGTTTCTTGCCCCCCTTATCAATGAAAACCGTGTCCCCTTCCCATTCACCTTCAATGCTGGCGGTCTTTAACCAATCTCCCAGGGGTCCCAGTACCACCAGCCCCGGGCTGAACAGGCCTACCCGTTGTTTGCCGATGACCTCTTCAGCCGTATATCCAAACAGCGCCGCGGCGCCGTCGTTGAAGGTTTCAATTTTTCCGTCCATATCGCAGGTAATAACACTTTTGATGGTCTCGGCCATAACTCTCCCCTCGTATTAAAGTGAAGCCGAATTTAACCTCGTTTCTCAAGTAGATGCAGCTATTCAAGGCC
>JACZSB010000086.1 GCA_022574435.1 Fidelibacterota bacterium | reverse complement strand
TGATGTGTCGGGTAGTTATGCCACCGGACATGGCCGTTGCCAGCATCCCACGGCACATGGACAGGGCCAGGGTGCCTTCGAGCGTACAGATCGGGACGCAGAACTCCCCCTTGGCATAGCTGCCATTTATTATCAAAGGACTGGCAATTGCCATGGGGATATTCATAAATCCCACATGGTTTTCGATGATGCCTTTTAACTCTTCCGGTTCGTTCCTGAGGGTGTCATCAATCTCAATTCCAGTATGCTTAGCAAGCCACTTCTTCCTCGTATCCGTATCTTTCCTGGTATATCCTCGATGTGGCGTTGTCAAGGCCATAAAATCCCCCTTACTAAGTCCTGCGCTATTTTCGACCCATGTCTTTGCTACGTATGTTTGTATTGTCAAGCGTGAAATAAAAAGCGGGGCCTGCCAGATGCCGGCCTCAGTAGTGTTGTTTTTCACCCGAGTTTAACAGCGATATCTTATATTTTCAAGGTTTTCGATTCATCTCGGGAAAGTAATATTTCCTGCTGGATGTCGTATATGTCGCTCGAGCCCAAAAGAGAATTGCTATATGGGATTATATGAGCCCAAGCTTGGGAACCGGCTAATTCGTGGCACGAACCAAAACTCAAGTATCGCCCGATGGCCTGAATAGGCCAGGCCAGGCCGTAATGCCGCTCACCACTTGGCGGAGGCCATCAAGCACCACTTACTGGACAGGCAGTTCGCCCCTGACGGAGGCGATTCAGTATCGGTCATTGGATCGGAAGCTCTAGCTAGCGGAGGACTGAAAAAGAAGAGGGATTTCCTCAGGCGAAGATCAATCGGCGGCCCTTAGGTTTAGGGATAGGGTCGCCAAATTCCTTGGCGGTGTCGATCCACAGCTGGATTGCCTGTTTACTGTTGGTCAGCGCCTCATCCGGGGTCTTACCGTGGGCTGCGCAACCGGGCAGTTCCGGAATCTCGGCGACGAAGACCTCGTCTTCGGCACTCCAATAAATGATGATCTCGTACTTGTGCATTGCTCCTTAATGCATGTGTATGGTCTCTAATCGGTCTGAAAATGCAGGTTGGTGAGCTGATCCTCAGTGACCCGGGAACTGATATTAAGCATCTCGACACCAACAACCTGACCGTCCCCGTTAAAGTCCAGGATGACACCGGGACTGACTTCCTCGGACTCGACGATCTTACTCTCATCCAGCCGGAAGTAAAGGGCGTCATTGTTCTTGTCTATCCTCAGTTTCATGAAGTTCCTATCATCCTGCGGTCAAAAAAGGCTGTGGTCTCGGTATGCGGCTCATCCCTCGTATTTACGATAACCCGCAGCCACCGGTTCCCATATTTCGGAATTCGACGAAGCAGGTGCCTGGTGCCATCCGGCTTGTCTTCAATTTTCTCAGGGGCCTCACAAGTCTATTCGATCCAACTATTTTCTATCTCCCGTTCCTGGAGTACGCTCTTAAAGTGACGTGAATATCTCATTGACGTAGTCAATATAGCAATCTTCAGCGGGAAATACCAAGGTTGAATGTTTATCGGGCTTCAAGGGGTGTGGATCTCCTGCACCACCTGGCGGAGGCGATCCAGTATCGGTCGTTGGATCGGCAACTGTGGCTGGGGTGAAGCAAGTTTCGAGTTACGTGTTTCGAGTTTCGAGTTCCGTGCAATCCCGTTTCCTGGACTGCTCACAGATGCTGCCCCTCTATTTATAAGAGAGGGGCCTCGCGTAGCGAGGGGGTGAGTTTTACCGGTCGCTGGATCGGCAACTATGGCTGGGATGAATTTGGCTGTCGGATAGTGGATGTGGTATAGTAGAAGTGGCGACCTGAACTTGAGGAAGGGTTTCCAAACGGCGGGGGCTAACTGCCTGCCGCCTGCAACTGCTCCTGGCACCTACTCGGGGATGAGCTTCCCTTACACTTTCTCCCGTTTCGGCGGATAGCCGATGAACAGGCGGAAGAAGTATGACGGCATGCAGACGTCCATTTTCCCCACCAGATAGGCGACTCCCACCATCGACCATCCGAGTAGCTGGAACAGAACCATCATGCCGGCATTAAGGGCTGCAATGGCGCCCAGCAGCCAGACCGTGGCAAGGGCGCAAGCCGCGCGGTTCAGTCCCGACCGGCGCATCAGTTTGCCCGTGCCGGTTATATAGCGAATGCCGTAGTTATAGATCAGGTCGAGGGGGTGGACGGGATAAATACCGGCAACCGCTGCAATGGCGACCATCACCCACAACATGGGGATTGAACCAATGGCCATAGCAATGGCGACGAGGGTCGCGCAGCCGAAGATTGCCATCTTCATCCACCGGGCAATTTCTCCAAAATCTTCATCGCTGACGTTCTCGTAGCCCTGAATATCTAACATGCGACGCGTAAACGGAGACAGTGTTACCATAGGTTTCTTCTATTCTTTCTCATGCGGTTTGTGGTTAAGGAAAAAGCTAGGATGACAGGTGAGGTGTTGACAAGGCGCTTCAGCAGAAATAGCAGGCCACGACCAGCTAGCCACCTGGCGCCTGGCGGAGGCGATCCAGTACCGCTCACTGGATAGGCAACTGTGGCTGGGGTGAAGAAAGTTTCGAGTTTCGGGTTTCGAGTTGCGAGTTCCGTGCAATCCCTTACCATGCATTGCCAACAGATACTGCTCCTCTATTCGTAAGAGAAGGGCCTCGCGCCTGTCCCGCCACCGGCGGGGAAGCGAGGAAGTGAGTTTTTATCGCCCACTGGATCGGCAACTGTGGCCGGGGTAGTTAAGGGCTGTATTTAAGGGCCGGAGGCCGGCTAAGGGTCTTGGCTTTTTATCTTTCTGAGCACCAGATTTCTTAAGAAACCAGGCGCGATCAATTTCAGCCAGGGCACGAAATTAAGTTTGAATGGAATCGCCACTTCACTTTTCCCTCTAATCATCGCTTTGATGATCGCCTGACTGCACATGTCCAGGGAAATGGATTCCTTAGAATGCTGACGTTTAGAAAATCCTATTTTCTGGCCATCGGTACCCAGCGCATTTTCTCGTAGACTTGTGCCTTTGATCCAGTGCGGCATGACCGTTAGAATATGGACATCCTTGAGTTCCATTCTTAGTGAATCCAGAAATCCATGGAGAGCATGCTTGGAAGCGGCATAGCCCGAGTGAAAAGCCATTCCCATTTTTCCTTGAATTGAAGAAATAGCTACGATAGTACCCCGATTTTTTTTCAAATGAGGAAGGGCGGAATGAATACAATGAACGGCGCCCAGATAATTAACATTCATAATTTTATTAAAAATTGATACGTCGGTTACGTTTTCAAATAGAGACCACATGCTGATTCCGGCATTCAAGATCAAATAATCTATTGAGCCGTGCTGATTGACTGCCTGCTCAACCATTGAACGGCATTGATCCGCATCGGTGACATCTGTCATTACCGTGAGCGGAAGTGGCGATCCGGACTGTTTACATATCTGTGCAACTTCGTCTAAGGCCACCAGATTGCGGGCGGCTAAAACCAGATTCACATTATGGGCAGCCAGGGCAACGGCTAAAGCTTTGCCCAGGCCGGAAGATGCTCCGGTTATGACGAATGTTTTTCCGGTAAGTCTTATAGCGTGGGTTGTTTGCACCAGATACCTAACCCCATGCTCTCATAGATCAATTATATCGAAGAGCTTATGAGGACAACGCTAATAACAGGATCAATTCTAATTAGTGCTTCGGGTGGATTTACGCGTCCGATTGCTGATCAGCAAAAATATTATTCTGTATGCCAAAGATATTGTTGGGATCGGTGGCCCGCTTCAAATTCTTAAGCATCTCTATGCTTGCCGGTGACAAAATATCCTTCATAAATCCCATCCGCAATTTTCCCACACCGTGGTGATGTGAGATAGAGCCGCCATTATTTAAAATCGTCTGGCGCAATTCATGTTCGATCTTCGAAAAGATCTTTTCGGGAGAGGATATTCCTTTGGCGTAGAAACCGTACATAAAATAAATACATACTCCCGTATGATATGTCTGGGTGATTCTGTAGGATATATACGATTTTGCCGGCAAATTAAACTCTTGATGTTTCTTTGCCACCATCTCCGTAACGGCTCGGCACACATCATGAATTTTGTCCCAGGGCACGGAGGTTTCGAATGTCTCGCCGATGACATGAAAGCCTGCGAGAAAATCTCGTATATAGGCAATACAATAAGTCAACAAGTATCCCCTGCGTCCATTTTCGGAGCCGCCGGGTATGCCGCCGAATTGTTTGGCAATGGAATAAGCGCTTTTTTCCTGCTGGGACACCTCGATGGCGGTCCCTTCCATGACAAGGGTTGTGGCTGCCAGTTTCAGGGGGTCGAATTTTTTAATTTTTAAAAGATAAAACTTTTTTATCTTATCAAGGATCGATGCCAAGAATTTCGGTTCAGGCTTTAACGCCAGTCCAAATCTGAATTGAACGTTGTCCACCAAGCGGATGCTGGAGGGAGGTTGGCCTTCGTGAGTCAGTTTATATAAAAACTTGACACCGGATTCGAAGTCCGGAAATACGATGGAGCCGTATTTCTGAACCTGGGGTAGTTTATGAATCTTAATAACAGCTTTGGTAATGAGCCCTATATTGCCCTCATTCCCCAATAACAGATGTTGGGGTTGCATCCCCATGGACATACGAGGCGTAGTATCAAGTTGCGACAGCGTCCCCTCGGTGGTAATCATGGTAAGACTCTGGATGATTTGCTCAATATTTCCATAGCGGTTCTTTTTCATGCCGCTGGCATTGGTAGCGATCCAGCCGCCGAGGGTGGAAAACTCTATGCTATCCGGTTCATGGCCCGACATGAAGCCCTCTTCGCCGAGCAACTCTTCAAGTTTCTTGCCGGTAATACCCGCCTGGACACAGGCCCGAAAATTCTCCTTGTCAATCCATTCAATTTTATTCATTCTGAGCATATCGACAGACACGATCATCCGGGTCTCGTTGGCCGGTAGCTGCAAAGCGTTGCTGACGCTGGTGCCCCCTCCATACGGTACGAGACAGACATCGTGCTCCTTGGCCAACGAGATAATGGTTTGGGCATCTTCCTCCGATTGACAAAAATAGACCATGTCCACTACGCGAGATATGGATTCATATATTACTTTGTACACTTCATCGGCGGAGGTCTGGCCGTGGCTATGTATGAGCCGCACCTTATCATCAAAGGAGTATTGATCCTCCGTAAATTTATTTTTAATGGCGGCACAAAACATTTCATTGATGGACGAAGCCGGAACCACCGGTTGACCGTATTCCGGCTTGATATCATCCAAATCCAGTTTTACTTGCAGCATGCTTTCTACGTAGGGAATAAACTGCTTCATTCGATAGCCACAGAGACTATATCTATTGCCGGTGAGCGTAACGGATTTATCCGCATTAACTACAAATTTAGTATCGGCGTAACCCCACTTATGGTCCCATACCGCCAAGTCATCGGGTGATGAATTAACAGGGCTATTTTTAGGCATGATTATACTTTGTGCCGTCCAAGATTATGGATTGTCTTTTCAAGATCTTCGGTCATCTTTTGTATCGCTTGATATTCGATTTCATTTGAATTTAACGGGTCTGAACCAGCAGATTGAAAATATTGCTGCGGGTCCATAGGCTCGCCAATAAGTACTGATATTTTTTTGGGTCTCATAAAAAGGCTCCCTTTGGGCCAGGCCTTATGACTGCCGTTGATGTAAACGGGCACAATAGGTATGCCAAGTTTGATGGCAAAGGACGTTGCCCCCTTTTTGAAGGGGCCCAAGCTGCCATCAAGTGAGCGGGTTCCTTCGGGGAAAAAGATTATATTGCGATTGCCATTTGAGATAAATATTTTGCAGAGATTAACCGTTTCCTCTGTAGAAATATTTCTGTCGACTTTAGGGGATCTATCGATCGGTATTAAAGTCATGATAATGCCGGTTAAATATTTTTTTATTTTATTTTCAAACCAATAATCCTTGGCTGCAATCATACCAAATGTGTTGAAACTTGTATTGCGGGCTATCATGAGAATTATCACATCCATGTGGCTGTTGTGATTACTGCAAAACATAAATGAAGTGTGGGGGATATTTTCGCGCCCGGATACAGATAGTGGACAGTAGATTTTGAAAACTGTCCTGCAATAGAGTTCGAAAAGTTTCTGGATAGACCGGCCCAAAAGGGCTGGACGCTCTAAAAGATAGGCGTATTCTGGTGCAATTTCGTCACTTTCCAATGTAACCCCTGAATTATTCAACGGTTATCTTCCGTAGTTAGAATGCGATTCGGCAAATTCATTGCTTAATATGGCACCCCCCAGAGAGAGTTCCAATGCCAGAGCGGAGGCACAGACTATCTCAGCGAGTTTTTTAGACGAATTCTTTCCGGTACATTTGAGCATTTCCAAATTTTTCCTCTGTTGCAGAAGACGGGTTCCACCCCCCACCGTTCCCACAGTAATTGAGGGCATGCTGAGTGAGATGTAAAGATCATCTCCATTTCTAATTTCACAGGTCATAATGCCCACAGAGTTCTCGGAGACACAGGCCGTATCCTGCCCGGTCGCCAGATAAATGGCCGTCAGGGCGTTGGCAACGTGCAGATTTAGGCCCACCACCCCGGCTAATAATGACCCAATAGTCAATTGCCGATAGCCATCGATAAAATTTTCTGTGCTGCTTCTGAAGATCCTTTTAAGGTTGCGATTACTGATCAGGGCGCTGGCAACGACTTGATGGCCTCGTCCTAGAAGCAACGTTTTGTAAGCCGGATTCTTATCGCTGTTAAAGTTGGATTCTATGAGGTAGCGGTATCTATTTTTGCTCGAATAATTTTCATGGATGTATCTGCAGGCTTCAGCAGTGGCGATCGTGACCATATTCTGACCGGAAGCCTCCGCAGTGTTATAGACGAAATCAAGAATCAGAGTATTATGGGAGGTATATTTATCGATTCTGAGGAGTATCCCGTGATTGGTCGTAGATTCAGCCGCCTGTTTGATCTGCTGATAGCGTTTATCGACCCATTTGTGAAAGACCTCCGATTCGTCGAGATCCTCGAATATGAATACCGGGCTGCGAGATAGTTCCTGTTTGATGTGGCGGGTAGTAATGCCACCGGACATGGCCGTTGCCAGCATCCCACGGCACATGGACAGGGCCAGGGTGCCTTCGAGCGTACAGATCGGGACGCAGAACTCTCCCTTAGCATAGCTGCCATTTATTATCAAAGGACTGGCAATTGCCATGGGGATATTCATAAATCCCACATGGTTTTCGATGATGCCTTTTAACTCTTCCGGTTCATTCCTGAGGGTGTCATCGATCTCAATTCCGGTATGCTTAGCAAGCCACTTCTTCCTCGTATCCGTATCTTTCCTGGTATATCCGCGATGTGGCGTTGTCAGGGCCATAAATTTCCCCTTACTAAGTTCTGCGCTATTTTCGATCCATGTCTTTGCTACGTATGTCTGTATTGTCAAGCGTGAAATAAAAAGCGGGGCCTGCCAGATGCCGGCCTCGGTAGTGTTGTTTTTCACCCGAGTTTAACAGCGATATCTCATATTTTCAAGGTTTTCGATTCATCTCGGGAAAGTAATATTTCCTGCTGGATGTCGTATATGTCGCTCAAGCCGAAAATAGAATTGCTATGTGGGATTATTTGGGACCTAGCCGGATAAACGGCTTATAGCTGGCGCGGACGGAAACTCAGATGGAGGCCGAGAGCTGAATAGACTGGGCAAGATTGTAATGCCGCTCACCACCGCCAGGAGGGGATCAAGCGCCGATTACTGGACAGGCAGTTCGCCCCCCCTGGCGGAGGCGATCTATTATCGGTCGTTGGATCGGCAGCTGCGGATGGACTAAAAAGAGTTTCGTGCCTTCGACAAAGTTAGGCTAAGGTTTCTAGTTTCGGGTTACGGGCTTGCGAGTTCCGGAGACCAAAAACTACACGTCTAAGAAAATGGTTGTCGTTTGGCGCCAGGCATAGCGATTTGCGTTTCAGGGACGAGATTTCCACACTAGCCCGCTAAACATTCCAACAAAAACATTAGAAATTTCACAGGCCCACGAATCACGCATTTGCGGTAGCCTCTCATGTACACGCCATGATATGCGAGATTTGGTGAGCGAGGCCAAGAATCGTCTTCCTGCTGATTTGGCTTAACGTCAATAGTTGCTCACCCGTCTTACTAATGACTTCACTGAATTCGGAGCGTCTTCCGGTAAACCCACGGAACGATAACTATTCCCAAAAACAATCCCAAACTAATGAATCCAACCGCTTGCAATATGGTCATGGCTAATAATTTCTTTTGAGTTCCGTGCCCCCCTCCCAGCAGTTCCTTGACCGGGAGCCGCTGCGTAGCCGCGTAGACATCGCCTGGAAAGTGTAGGAATTCGATTGTGACTTCATGCTCTCCATTTTTTGTGTCTATATCCACTAGCCGCAAGGCCATTTGGTGATGACTACCGTCGCTATGGCGCATCCAAATATTGTCCATATAAGGCGTGTCCATATAGGATAGTTCGAAGGTGAACGGTTTCGGTTTCTTTTCCGTTCCATCTTTCCCTGTGATTATCATCTTGATCGCAACGTAGTCGGATACATCGTCTATCAAATCGTCTTCGTTGTCACCAAGCGCGGGCTTTCCTGCTTTGAGTTGCAGGGCCCGATCCAACTTGTAACGGCGTCTAGGAACCCCAATTAACCTGATTGATATACGATGGACCGCAAGATTGAATGAAATGAGGGTATCACCGGGATGTAAGGTCAGTTCCACGAAAATATTTTCCTCGTGGATGGGTTGGTGCGCCTTAATGAATTCCGCTTGGCGGCGAGCAACGCGCTTTGCGAGGCGTGTGAGTTCATGCCGAGCATTGGCGTCTTTAACCTTCACCGCAAAAGTTTCAAACACCGGTCTGGTATCGAAGAACTCACTGAAATTGCTGTGCAGACCAGCCAGCAAAGCGACTTTCTTGCTGTCGTCCACTGAATCATCAAGTGCCGGTACTATATGCTGTACATAAGTCTCAAAAACCTGCGCTTGTAAATCATATGCGGCAAATTCGCGGTTCGACAGGAGATCTAAAGTTCGAGACCGGTCTTCTTTGTCTCCGACCCATATCATACCGAGATACATAATCCCAGCGCCCACCAGTCCTGCCAGCCCTGTGACCAGCCCGGCGAATAGTCGTGAATCCTTTACCTTATCCCGAAACTT
>JACZSB010000085.1 GCA_022574435.1 Fidelibacterota bacterium | reverse complement strand
CGGTGCACAAAGATTGGGTAGTGCTCGATGCGCTGAACCACATCAAGGACCATCTCGATGGTACCCTGTCGTTTCGCTGGTCGTGCCGCATGGGGGTCTGCGGCAGCTGTGGAATGATGGTGAACGGCGATGCCACGCTGACCTGCGCGACATTCGTCGAATCACTGCTCCCTGGACCCATCCGGGTGGGACCGCTCGAAAATTTCCCTGTCGTGCGCGATCTGATCATCGAAATGAACGATTTCATGGAGAAGCTGGAAAGCGTCAAACCTTGGATTATCCGCGACCAGGAGAAATCCCTCGAGGATGGCGTGCATCTCCAGACCCCGGCCCAATTGGCCGACTTTAACCAGTTTAGCATGTGTATCAACTGCCTGCTGTGTTACGCCGCCTGTCCGGTGTATGGCCTTGAACCCAGTTTCACCGGACCAGCCGTAATTGCGCTGGCGCAGAGGTACAACCTGGACAGCCGGGACCAGGGCGCAGGGGAGAGAAACGCCATACTCAATACGGATGAGGGTATCTGGCAGTGTACCCTGGTGGGGGAATGCTCTGTAGTCTGTCCCAAGGATGTGGATCCGGCGGCGGCGATCCAGCGGTACAAAGTCTCCAGCACATTGCAGTGGTACCAGAATCTGCTCATGCCCTGGAGCGGGAAATGAGCGCCAATCCGCAACATACGCCCTACCACCCGCGCTGGTACCGGGCGTCCATGCCGATCTTCTGGTGGCTGCGGAGGTGGATTCACGCCCGCTTCATCCTGCGGGAGCTCACCAGCATATTCGTAGCCGGGTATGCGCTGGTCTATCTGCTCCAGCTGCGGGCGTTGGGCCTGGGGCCGGAGGCTTACGCCCGTTTTCTGGACTTGTTGCGGTCGCCGCTGTCGATCAGCCTGCACGCTGTAAGCCTGGTTTTCGTCATATACCACAGCATTACCTGGTTCAACCTGGCCCCGCGGGCACTGGCGCTAAGGATTGGGGACCGGCGCGTGCCCGACAAGGTGATTGCGGGCCTGAATTTTATCGCCTGGATCGGCATTTCCGCGGCCCTGGCCTGGGCGACTTTGAAAGGCTGACGGATGCGACTGGTGAGCAGGAGAGGGCTTATGAAAACGACCATTGAACCGTTCTGGTGGTCATTGTTTGGCGCCGGCGGGACACTGGCGGCGCTATTTATTCCCATCACCCTGTTCATCAACGGCCTCGCTATCCCCCTGGGCTGGCTGGATGCTCCCGCCTATGAAAATGTGCTGCAGCTGGCCCGGCATCCACTGGCGCGAACCTATCTGTTTCTACTTATATCGCTCTCCTTTTACCATTGGGCGCACCGCTTCCGTTTTACTCTGTATGACGGATTGCAGCTCAAACACCTTAACTTGCTCATCGCAGTGATATGCTATGGTGGCGCGACGGTGGGCACTATCGCGGCAGGCTACACGCTGATAAATCTGTAGATTCCACCCGTGCAGGGGGCAGCATAACAAACCTAAGGAGGATGGCTGATGATACGGTTGGTCCATATATTCGATCTCAAGAGTCGTGACAATGATGAGTCGTTCATCAACTGGTTGGATGCCAATCTATACGGTAAGGCCAAGGAATTTGGCTGCGAAGAGCGGAAAACCTGGATCTTCCTGGATGGTGTCAAAAATCCTTACAGCCGCGTTCCCCGACCAATGAAACGTCCCAGGTACGTTCTGGAGGCGTTTTGGAAATCCCAGAAGGGCGCCGATGACTTCCGGGATTGGCTACAGAGTGCGGATGGCGAAAGTTACCGCAAGAACTGGAATGACAATGTTACCAACCACTCGGTTGTACGCTATATCGACTTTGGACCGATCCAAAATATCGGCGACGACTAGCTGTTAAGGATTTTCTGCCCGCATAAAAATCTTGCCAGTCGCCCTGGCCAAGCAGCAATAATATAGGGGGTAGGGGATGTCAGACAATTATAACGGCCTGAGAGTAGTAGGGATATTGGGCAGCCTACGGCCTGGCAGCTATACGCGCATGGCATTGAACATTGCCCTGGAAGGAGCAGCAGAGGTAGGCGCAAAGACCCAACTGTTGGACCTGAGCAAATACGAATTGGCGTTCTGCACGGGTCATGATCAGGGCAGCTATCCCGCCGATGTTTACCGCCTAAAGGAATCTGTCCGACTCGCTCAAGGGATCATTCTCGCCACTCCTGAATACCACGGTAGTTTCAGCGGTGTATTGAAAAACGCGTTGGATCTTATGGGATTTGAAGAGTTCGCTGCGAAAATGATAGGTTTGGTAGGGGTTTCGGGGGGCTCCATGGGGGCTGCAGGGGCACTTGCCAGCTTAAGAACTGTGGGGCGTTCACTGCGGGCTTGGGTATTGCCGGATCAGGTTTCAATAGCACAGGGCGGGGAGGCCTTCGATCAAAGCGGAAGTTTAAAGGATGACATGCTCAACGACCGCCTCCTGGAGCTAGGGAGGCATGTGGCCCGTTTCGCTTACCTGCATGCTTCCAAGGAAGCCCATGAGTTCTTGCTGGCCTGGGAAGAGTCCCAACCTAATCCCGGTGGGTGATGAATAACCGTACCGGCCGGAGCCGCACTTGCGCCGCCTCTTCCCGATTGTATCGTTTCAGACCATTTTGGGACATTTAAGGATTGAAACTAAGAGCGACATTCTGCGTCTTTACGGTTTATCTCCCGGCCCACTGCTTCGGGCATCTTCTCTGCCATTTTAATGCTCCTCTGCTAACTGCTTGATGTTACCAAAAGGGTCCCTTAAGATTTAGCCCATTTTGGTCCACAATTCGCCGGCGCCGATCTCTAATGGGGCGGGTGGTCACTCTACGGCGGTGGAGCAGTGGAATATACTGATGAGCCGGCCGCTGGGGCGCAGGGCTACCCGGTTACCAGGGGAGGCCTATGGCCTTGGCGATGAAGCCCATTAATGGGGACATGGCAGCGAATATGGCGCTCATTTCTTCCACCAGCCCGTTGCCCGTAATCTGCTTGCGGGTCAGGCTGACGGAGACGACGAAATCCTTCCGGCGCAGGTCATCGCCAAAGGGATGGTCGGGATCATACTCCCGCGGCACTCGCTTGAGCTGCTCCCCCTGGAGGCCGCCGAAGCGGGCCACAAAGGCCACGTCGCCGACAATTTTCCCCCACTGCCTGGGATGATCGACGATCCGTTGCCTGATCTGCCGGGCCACAGCTGTTTCCGGGCGCCAGATGCCGCCGCCGACTTCGTTTTTATCAGGTCCGAGGTGGAAGTAGAATCCGGGACCGTGGACATCCCGGCCGACTGTGTGGCGGAAATGACTGGCCGCGTGGCTTTTGTAGGGAGTCTTGTCCTTAGAGAAACGGGTGTCCCGGTAAATGCGGAACATGGAACCCCCTACCGGCCTCGGATCTGCGACGATATGGGCCGAAATGCGGCTGAGGGGCTCCTGCATGGCAATGATAAAGCGGCTCATGGGGTCCCGGACCCACTCGATATAGCGCTCCTTATTGGCGTTGAACCAGAGGCGATTGTTGTTGGCTATGAGCTCATCAAAGAACCGGTATAGCTCAGCGGTGAAATATTTTGCCATTGCGTTTACCCTCTGTTGGCCGGGGATGGAAAGTAGCCTGGGCGGGGGGCAGCGCCTCCTTTAGACCTTCAATTACTTATGGCCCCGGCCCCCGTTACTCAAGCCGTCGGCAGCGGTAGCGACCGGCTATTGTCTGCGAGCCAGCGCTTAGAAAAGCTTAGGTCTGGCGGGCCTCTAAACCGATACAGTCGCAACTAACTCCCTGAATTTAACCTCTTGAACTCAACCTCCCCAACGTCTCGGCCTTAGGCGCAAAGTCTCCATTCCGTAAAGTTGCTGTTTCGTCAGGCTTCTACGCTTATGCTCTAACCACCGGGTAGAACCCGATTTACAAATGCTTATGTTTAATGCCATCTTCAGGAAACAGCTCCTACGCCAACCAATTAATCAATCCCACTCTATGATCCCTGTCCACGGAATCTATGCAATATAGCCATCCAGTAGTATCCGGTTTTTACAGTTAAACTCTGAATAGCTGAACATCGATCCCCTCTCCAACCGCAACGACACAAAGTTTATCTTGAGCCGCAACCAATTGCCAATTGTCTTTGATAACCTGAGATCGAGATCCGTTATCGGAAATGTTCGGTGTCAGAGAAATGTTAGTCAAAGTAGTCTAAAACTTAAGAGACACTTTTGCTAAGTTGAAATCGCCAGCTGGCGGACAACAAAGAAGTCGCAAATGAATGAGAAGCAGTCGGAATCGATAGTCCGGGGGATAAGGAATATTTGTCCACCTCAAATTGCATATAAGACCGTTGCCGCGAACGCCGGGCCATCCGAGACAAAACAGTTAGCAGGTTATCACCATGGCAAACCGAACTGCGAAAGGACTATTGATTCGAAAGGTATGTCCTTAACGGATGGGTATTAACTACTCAGGGAATTTGTTCAGCTCCCGGGGTGCCGTCCAGTATATTGCGATCGCTGATTGTCATGATAAAGTCCACCAAAATAATCACTGAAATGATCTTATCTATTTGGCTCGGGTTATATCCAGCGTCACTAGCTGGAGGAGAGTTGACCAAGGCGCCGTGGCTATTTGATGCTGGGCCAAGGGGGTCTGCTATTGCCAGCCGGACCATATTATTAACGCCGGAAGATAGTTACACGCCCGCATTGGGATACGGTTGGCTGGAGCCGCCGCAGGTAGCCGTTACCCGGGAGTCCTGGAGCCGATCCCGGACTTCATTCACCATAGACGGGGTTGGCGGAAGGCAGATACTATTCAGGGCGGATATACCGGCAGGGAGCTGGGGGTCTCACGATCTGGATGGAGGTCGGGTTGGAAGATTCCACTACATTGATCATCACCACCAATGAGGCCGGCATCACGCCCAGCTGGCAAGCGTTCAACCCACCGGCTGAAGGACGCACCGCGCCACAGAAAATTTATCGCATCCACCATCAGATTGTGGAGATAGCAGGGACGGGACTGGTTTTGAGACTCCATTCTGAGGCTGAGCAGATCATGTTACTGGGCCTGAATCTGATCCCCTTCATAGAGCCGGCCGATGAGGCGGACGAGGCCTTCCTGGAGGCAGTTGGAACTCTGGGAGCCTATGGTGGCCATTTGGCCCTGGACCAAATTCTGAAAGAGGGGGCAGGCCTGACCAATTGCAAGCCCTCCAGGATAATCTTGATCTACGTCTAGGGAATAATCAGGCTGATCTTTTTGCCGCCTATTGGCAGGTACGACTTGGGCAGCTCATTCATAGCCTCACCCTGACCAAGTCAATGGTTGGCACCCAATCACCGCTAATAAACGGATTGGGGCGCATATAAATGAGGGGGGCAGCAAGGCTCATCCGGCCATCCCTTAAATTGATGAGACCTGTCTCAACTTCGACGCTGGGATTCTTGTATCTGCGGTCCAAGTTAAAGCCGATGGTAGCACCGATAGATGGGCCTATCAGTAGGGCATGTTCGATAGGAAGCACTAGTTCGATATCATAGACTACAAATAACACCACAATTCCCAATAATCCAAATAAACTTCCTGGCATTGTCAAATCCAATGATCCTGTTTGGTTGCCTAGATTTCCTACCAGATAGACCCCCAACGGACTCCCGAAAAATGACCCGAAAATAATAGCATCTTCAGCTAATAATACATCACTTGGGTTAGGGTCTGCGCCTAGCAAGCCGTAGGCAAAAATAACCCCTGCAACCACGCCACCCAATATCTCTCCGGCTATTCTGCCCCTATTTAAGGGGGGTATATTCCACATCGTCTTGTCGAACTGTTGCAAGATACTTCCATCGGCTAATCTGACCTGTAGCCGTGCGGGCTTTAATTTGAATAACCCTCCAGATAGATAATCAATGGGTTTGAAATACCAGTCGGGATAAAATGCCCAACCACTAAATTTCCTCAAAATTTGAGCTTCGAACGGTGGGTATCCAGCTGCCTCAATCCTTACCGTGTGGGAACGCCGGCGGGCCAGACTGACCGTCAGCGGTGTGATGCCTAAATAGTCGCCATCGACCGTGACCTCTGCTCCTGCAGGATCGCTGGCGAAGCCAACATCTTGTGAGGTGCCATTCATGATGGTTGCGCAACTGAAGGTCAAACTGGAAAAGAGGAGCAGGACTGACAGGAAAACAACCTGCCTGGCTGAGGATGCGGCTATAATGCCCTCGTGCGCTATCCTCCCCCGATATTGATAATCCCTCACTATCCCCACCTTTCGGGCCATGAGCTGTTAGTCAGCGACGTATGTAGTCAAAGCGATGTGAGCTGCTTAGGTCAAAAACTAATAGAAATATTTCACATGTTCAAGGTATTTATGACGGTTTATTGGAAGCGTTTCATGCTTGGTCAATCCATGATCGCCGATCTCCAAGCTGATCAGGCGTGGTCACCATTGGTCAATTGCACCCCACCAAGCCTCGGCGCAGCCTACGGCTAGCCAAGCGGCGGCCGACCCTGCTATCTGCCCCTTTTTGTATTGCCCGACGGAAGGCACATGAACTAAAGATCGACGTAGATTGAAATCTGCTCAATTATTTCACACCTACCGTTGGTTCCATCTCCAAATCGCGTTGTACTTTGGATAGTTGGGCATAACTACTCAGAGGTCCAGAGGCTTACTGGTGGTATTTAGGAGGATACCGGCGGGAAAATATGATTAACCTGGAGAATAAGGTATTGTACGCGGTGAATTACTCTACGGCGCCGCGATGGATTTAAGGCGCCGGTATCCCACATATTTTGCGAAAATTCATTGATCGCACTTAGCTGCTCAAGCTACAGTTGTGGACAACCGGGATCGAAACTTCGGCCACTGCCCACCACAACGGTCCCATTCCCAGCGACACATCTCCTTCAGTGCCTATCCCTCGGTTGCCACCTTTCCTATAGGCAGTCTCCTGATGCGCACGCCCGATACCGCGAAGATGGCGTTGGTGAGAGCAGGGGTCGTGGGGGGCACGCCCGGTTCGCCAACACCGGTGGGGGCTTCGTCGCTGGGGATGAGCAGCACCTCAACCTCGGGCATCTCATCGAAACGCAACAGCTTGTAGTTGTGGAAGTTGGACTGCGTCACGCGGCCGTTCCTGATGGTGATGGCGCCGTGGATGGCCTTGGTAAGGGCCAGGGTGACGGCTCCCTCCATCTGGGCGCGGACGCCGTCTGGATTGATTATTCGCCCGCAGTCGATACCGGCCACCAGGCGGTGGATAGTGTACCTGCCGCTCTTATCCACGGAGACCTCGGCGGCAGTGGCGGCATAGCTGTGAAAGGAGAAGTGGGCGGCGATACCCTGGCCGCGGCCTTTTTGCGCTTGGCCCCAGCCGATCTGTTTCGCCACCCCATCCATGACGGCGGTGAGGCGGGGATTGATGTTCTTCATCAGCTCGCGGCGGAACTGATAGGGGTCGGCTCCGGCGGCATGGGCCAGCTCGTCTATGAAGGACTCGTTGACAAAGCCGGTGGCCGTATGGGCCACGGAGCGGAATGCGCCCACGGGCACCGCAATATCCACGGTATGGTGGTCCACATACACATTGGGGATGGCGTAGTTGATGTCAGCCGCGCCACCGGTTACCCAGGCGCCATCGGGGTATACCAAACGGTGGCTCCAGGCCACGGCAGCCTTCTTCCGGCTGATGCCTCCTCGCAGGACGTGGTATGAGGCGGGACGGTAGAAGCCGTGCTGGAGGTCTTCGTCCCGGGTGCGCATAACCTTGACGGGGGCCGGGACCTTCATGGCCACTTCGACGGCATCACGAACGAAATCGGTTCGCAGGCGACGGCCGAAACCTCCGCCTATGTAGAGGATGTTGATCTTGACCTTGTCACCGGGCAGTCCCGTGAGCTCCCGGGCAACCTCATGGGCATCGCCAGGGGTCTGGGTTGGGGCCCACACCTCGCAGATGCCATCGTGGACGCGGGCAGTGCAGTTCATCGGCTCCATGGGGGCATGATCGAGGTAGGGCAGCTCATAGACTGCTTCTACGGTCCGGCGGGCGCCCTTGAGAGCGCGAGGGACATCGCCGTCATCGCGCAGCACCTCACCTTTGCTGTCGGCCTTCTCGCGGAAAAGCTTGCTGATTTCATCACTGGAAAGGGCGGCGCCCGGCCCTTCGTCCCATTCCACATCGAGCGCTTTGCGCCCCTGGAGGGCGGACCAGGTATCATCAGCCACAACGGCAATGCCGGCCGAAACCTGGACCACATGGCGAACGCCTGATACGGCCAGGGCAGCCTTCTCGTCCCAGCGCCCGGGCTTACCGCCAAAGACGGGACAGCGGGCAATCACCGAGGTGAGCATCCCCTCCATAGTGAAATCGAGGCCGTAGCGGATATCGCCGTTTACCTTGATGCGGCCGTCCTTGCTCGGCATGTGGTCGGTGCCGATGATGGAGAAATCCGCCGGCTTATTCAGCGGCACCTCTTCAGGAATGTCGAGTTTCGAGGCCGCCGTAACCAGATCGCCGTAGGAAAGTATTTTACCGTTGCCCCTGTGCACAACCCGGCCGTTCTCCGTGCGGCACTGGCTGCGGGGGACATCCCAGGTTTGGGCGGCGGCGGTAATGAGCATCTCCCGGGCTGCGGCGCCGGCTTTGCGCAGCTTGTCGTAGGTGGTGCGGATACTGGCGCTGCCACCTGTATTTTGCGGGCCGTAGGCCGGATTGTAGTTGGCCCGCACGACCTTGACCATGGACCAGTCGGCATCGAGCTCCTCAGCAACGATCATCGGTAAGGTGGTGACGATCTTCTGACCCATTTCGCAGCGGTGCATGACGATGCTGGTCGTGCCGTCGCGGTCGATGGAGATCCAGACGTTGGGTTCGAAGGCTGGCGGGGCATCCGCCTTACCCATGAGCTGTTTGGGGAGCAGGTGGAATCCGATGACCAGGCCTGCGCCGACCGTGGCGGAGAGGTTTAGGAATTCCTTGCGGGAAAGTGTGGCCTGTCCGTGCATGCTACACCGCCCCAGCTGCCAGGTGGATAGCTTTGCGGATCCGCTGGTAGGTGCCACAGCGGCAGAGGACGCCGTCCATGGCCTTATCGATGTCGCTGTCGGTTGGCCTGGGATTGGCGGCCAGCAGGGCGGCGGCGGTCATGATCTGCCCGGGTTGGCAGTAGCCGCACTGGGCCACCTCTTCATCGAGCCAGGCCTGCTGCACCTTGTGGAGGATGCCGTTTTGCGCCAGCCCCTCGATGGT
>JACZSB010000444.1 GCA_022574435.1 Fidelibacterota bacterium | reverse complement strand
GTGCAACACAGGCTGGCCCCAGCTGCTGTAATCACCGCTATTGAAGTAGTACGCATCTGCCCGTGCTCCTTGCTTTAGTCCACTAAGTAATGTTCATTCGAAAATTCGGTTCACCGGCCGAGGCTTTCCCCGTTCAAGGCGTCCAGGATGGGGCAATCACTAGTCGGTCCTTGGCCGTGGCACTGGGCGGCCAGCCTGGTCAGGGCTTTCTCGATCCGCAGCAGTGAGCGGATCTTATTGTGCACATCCGTAATCTTGGCGTCCGCCCGGGCCTTGACGTCGGCGCAACTGGTGTCGGGGTCCACCCGTAAGGCCAGCAGCTCCGCAATCTCGGTGAGGGTAAAACCCAGCTCCTTGCCATGGCGGATAAACTCCAACCGTGCCACCGCATCAGGCAAATATTGCCGGTAGCCCGACGCCCGCCGGGATGGTTCAGGCAGCAGCCCCCGCCGCTCGTAATAGCGGATGGTCTCGATGTTTACCAGGGCCCGTTTCGCCAGTTGCCCGATTGAAAATGTGGTTGTCATTTCAAATCCTCCGCGGCAATATAAGGTCTGTACCATAGTACAGAGTCAAGACTTATTTTTGGAGGGCTGCTGGAAGAGTGGGGATAAGCAGTAGTAGCAGTGGCAGTGGCAGTAGGCAGTAGGCAGTAGGCAGTAGCAGTGGCCGGAGGAGCTGGCGACCAGGTCTGATTGGACGGTTTGGGGTCCCTTCGATCCACAAATCCGGGCAAACTCCTCCGCCCTTGGGGCCGGCCTGCCCGGAAATTCACTTGCCGTTCACACCGGCTTAATCAACAAGCCGTAGATTACCAGCTACTATATCCATCTACAGTGAGGCTACACTTTGACTTATCGGCAGGGATAAATTATCCGCCAACATACGAATACCTGCTGAGATAAATCCGTTCAACGAACCACCACTTAACACAACCGAAAATATCCAGGTACCGCCATGCTGAATCTTTCCCTAGCCCATTATCTGCCGATACTCACAACCATGATCAGTGTGGCCTTTGCCATTACCATATTCAAGCGCTACCGGATGCGAGCACACGGCGGCATTCATCTGCTGTGGTGGACTGCCGGTATAGTGACTTTTGGCCTGGGCACTTTCGCCGAGAGCTATATCACCCTGTTCGGGCTGAATCCCTTCATCCTTAAGTTCTGGTATATCGTCGGCGCCCTCATGGGCGGCGCCCCGTTGGCCCAGGGCACCGTTTGGCTGCTGTTAAAACCGCGCACCGCCCGGATATTGACCATTGGCCTGGTCATCGTGGTGGTGGCCTCCGCCATCCCGGTAATCCTCACTCCGGTCAACCTGGAGGTGCTGTCCCCCAACCTGCCCAGCGGCCGGGCATTCGAGTGGCAGTGGGTGCGGGGCTTCTCGCCCTTTATCAACACCTACGCCGTGATTTTCCTCATCGGAGGGGCCTTGCTATCGGCGTACCGGTTCCGCCGGGTGGCTAAAATCGCTAGTGCAGTCTCCGCCCTGGCCCGGGACCGCTTTATCGGCAATGTCCTGATCGCTACCGGGGCCGTTATGCCAGCCATCGGCGGCGCGTACACCCGGTTCGGTTACACCCAGGCCCTCTACGTGGGTGAATTTGTTGGCCTGATCATAATCTGGCTCGGTTACTGGTTCAACATTCGCAAGCGCCAGGAGGGCCAACCCAGACCAGATGCATCCTAGCTTCAGGACCGGCGCAATTTCTTGATCGCCACCAGGTGTATCTTACCCGCCTTCGCCCAGAAACCGGTACTATATTCAACACCTTATTCGGCAGTGTGAGTATCGCCTTACTCCCTAATAGGACTGGCGATGGAAAACGACAGTCTGGAGGTTAGCACTATGAGGCTAGAAAAAATCTGGACCGTGGCCGGTTGGCTGGCCATCGCTCTGTTCACCGCCATATACATTGTGGAACTGTGGCCCCACCACGGGCCTCCTATCACCATTCTCTGGCTGCGGGAGACCCTGGGCCGGGGGGGATTGATTGCCGTTAATATCGTCATCGTCCTGGCCTTCCTGGCCCTGCTGCCCTATCGGCGGCCGACAAAAAATGTTTGGCGCTCACGGGGGGCCTTCGCGGCCTTTGTAATCGCCCTGATGACCGAGATGTTCGGCTGGCCCAGGGTGCTGTTAATGCTATCGCCTCGGGTGGAGGTGCCCCGCATCGCCCCTGGCTATTTTCAGGCCATAGGGCACTGGCCGGCCACCCTGGGCACGGCTGTCAGCTTCCTGGGTATTGTGCTGATAGCTGCCGGCTGGCGGCAGATTCACGGGGCGCTAGGGCTGGTGAGTACGGGGCTTTACCGCTTCGTGCGCCACC
>JACZSB010000084.1 GCA_022574435.1 Fidelibacterota bacterium | reverse complement strand
ACATGATGTGATTTTCAGGGCGCTGTCCACCACATCATGTGGTTCTTTCCGGCCGGCCAAGATCAATGCCCGGGCCGCCGCCAGGGCATAGCCGCTGCCCGAGCCGATGCTGATGACGCCGCCCTCTGGATCGATGACGTCGCCGGTGCCCGAGAGGATATAGCTGTTCTTGCGGTCCATTAGGGCCAGCAGGGCGTCCAGTTCCCGCAGGTATTTGTCGGTGCGCCATTCCTTGGCCAGTTCCACCGCCGCCCGCTGGAGGTCCTGATTGTACTCCTCCAGCTTGGTGTCAAATTTCTCGAACAGGGTCAGGGCATCGGCCACGGCGCCGGCGAACCCGCCCAGCACCTTGCCATCGGCGAAAGCCCGCACTTTAACGGCTTTGCTTTTGAGCTGCATTTCGCCCATGGTCACCTGGCCGTCGCCGCCCAGGGACACCTGGCGCCCGATGCGCACACCCAGGATAGTGGTAGAGCGAATGGGTAAGTGGTTCATTAAAATATGTATTCCTTAATAATCTATCTGCCTGGTCTCTCGGTAGGGACGTATTGCAATACGCCCCTACTACAGCTCCCTTCTCAGCCGGGCCACCGGCAGGTGCAACTGCTCACGGTACTTGGCCACTGTGCGCCGGGCCACCGGATAGCCCCGTTCTTTAAGCCGCACAGCCAGCAGCTCATCATTAAAGGGTTTGTGCTTATCCTCGCCGTCGATGATCTTCTGCAACTCGGCCTTGATCAGGCGGGTGGACACCTCCTCGCCGTCCTCGGTGGTCATCCCCTCGGAAAAGAAGTACTTGAGTTCGTAGATCTTCTGCGGCGTCTGAACATATTTGCCGTTGGTCACCCGGCTGATGGTGGAGATATCCATGTCGATGTCTTCTGCGATGTCCCGCAGTACCATGGGCTTTAGCGGGCCCCGCTGGTTGGAGAAAAACTCCCTCTGCCTGAAGATGATCGCCTCCATCACTCGGATGATGGTATGCCGGCGTTGCTGCACCGCCTGAATGAACCATTTGGCGGCCTCCACCTTGCGCCGGGCGAACTGCCGGGTGGCGGTATCGTAGCGCCGTTTGCCGGTGATCATATTCAGGTAGACCGGGCTGATATGCAATTCCGGTAGGGTAATGTCGTTGAGACTGATTACCCATTCCCCATCGATCTCTTCCATGATAATGTCGGGCACGATATATTCGCCCAGGACATTGACGGCTCCCATCCCCGGCTTGGGATTGAGCTGTGAGATCACATCAATGGCCGCCTGAAGCTCTTCCTCGGTACAATCCAGGGCCTGGATAATGCGGTTGTAGCGCCGGTTGGCAAAATCGTCAAAATGATCGCCGATAATCCTGGCGGCCAATCCATCCTCACCGCGCACTTCCAGTTGCACCGCCAGGCATTCATTCAGGTCCAGCGCGCCGATCCCGGGAGGGCTTAATCGCATGATCTGCCGGCGGACCGCCTCAACCTCTTCCACCGATACATGCATACGTTCCGCCACCAGCAGCGGCTCGGCCGAAAAGTAGCCCTCGTTGTTGATGTTGCCCAACAGTTCCTGTGCGATGGCCATAGTCTCGTCGGTCAGCCCGCTATCGAGCAGCTGCCGGGCGAGGGTCTCCATGAATTCTTCCGACGCGGCGATTTGAATATCGATGTTTTCCCGGGAATGATCCTCGTAGCGCGAGACGTTGAAATCGTCGGGACTGTTCAGCAGCTCGTCCCAGTCGATGTCGTCCAGCCCCTCATCCTCATTATCGTCGTTTTCAACCGGGTCCTGGTCGGCCAGCTCCAGGGCGGGATTCAATTCCAGCTCCTCCAGGATGCGGGCCTCGATCATCAGGCTGTTGAGCTGCAGGACCGAAGATTGCAGGATCTGCTGCGGTGACAGGTGCTGGGTTAGCTTCTGGGTTTGCTGGAGGTAGGGCATAGGTCTATATAAGGCGGCGTTCCAGTTTAAAATTGAGGCCCAGATAAAGCCGGCGGGTCTCTTCGTCGGCAGCCAACTCCTCCGCCGTGCCCGATTTCATCAACCGGCCATTATAGAGCAGGTAGGCCCGATCGGTGATGCTGAGAGTCTCCCGAACATTGTGGTCGGTAATCAGCACACCGATATTGTTATGGCGCAGCTGGACTATGATGCGTTGGATCTCCTCTACGGCAATTGGATCCACGCCGGCGAAAGGCTCATCGAGCAGGATATAATGGGGATTCAGCACCAGACTGCGGGCGATCTCGGTGCGGCGGCGCTCACCCCCCGACAGCGTATTGGCCTTGTTCTTTCGAAGGTGGTCGATATGCAGTTCATCCAGCAGCTGTTGCAGTCGCTGGTCCTGGACCTGCTGGTCCATTCCGCTGACCTGGAGGACCAGCCGCAGGTTGTCCTCGACCGAAAGTTGAGTGAATACCGAGGGCTCTTGCGACAAATAGCCCAGCCCCCGGCGGGCCCGTAGGTACATGGCCAGGGGGGTGATATCTTCACCGCCCAACCGTATGCGGCCGGCGGTGGGCCGGATCATGCCGGTAATCATGTAAAACATGGTGGTCTTCCCGGCCCCGTTTGGTCCCAGGAGGCCCACTATCTCACCCCGGCGCACTTCCAGCGATACACCGCGCACCACTTCCCGCTGCCCATAGGTTTTGTGCAGTTCGATCCCCTCCAGGAGCTGTCCGTCCGCTATTTCAGGCTCACTCACTTTCGCCGAACTGCCTTTCAGTCACGCCCCGGGGATGAAAGATTTTCCAGTGAGTCAGATCCACATCCGACTCGAAGCCGATCCCGTAGAGCGTATCGCTCTCATTGGAGGCGAAGGTGACGGAATCATTGGTATAGAGCATATCGTATTGATCGTTCCAGTCCAACCGCTCGGTGAGCAACACCAGACCGCTGTCGGAGTGGATGATGACGTTGCCGTTGGCGCTGAGCTTGTGCGTCTTCAAGTGGAATTCGGCGCTATCAGCCAGCAATAGACTCACGTGCTGGCCCTGCTCGTTGTAGAAGTCCACCTTCACATCCCCCAGTAGGTGAGCAACCTGCCGGTTTTCATATTTGATCATTCGGCGGGAATAGGCCCGGGCCACCAGGCGGTTACTCCGGGAAATGATAATAGTGCTTTCCCAGCTTTCCTGGTCGGGGAACATTTCACGGCTGGCGCCCCGCTGCTTCATGACGGTCGATTTACCACAGCCCATGAGCAGCGCCAACCCGCAGATCATCAACAGCCGGCCGGTTTTCATCGGCGAATCCCCGTTTTAAGGATGTCGTGGATGTGGATCAGGCCGTGGGGATGGCGTCCGTCCGTGCGGGCCATGACGAACAGGGAGGTGATGGCGTGGTCCTCCATAACCGCCAGGGCCCGGACCGCCAGATCGCTATCGAGTATCCATTTGGGATCGGTGGTCATTACTTCTTTAGCCATCAGCCGCAGCAGATTTTCGTCGCGCTCCAGCCCCCGGCGCAGGTCACCGTCAGTGATGGCGCCCAGCAGCTCCCCGTCGGCATTCACCACCCCGGTGATCCCCAATCCCTTTTCAGAGATGGTGATGATGGCTTTCTTCACCAGATCTTCCTCGTGCACCAGCGGGAGCTCGTCGCCGCTATGCATCAGAGCAGTTACCGTGGTGAGCAGTTTCTTGCCCAGGGCGCCACCGGGGTGAAAGAGGGCGAAATCCTCTACGGCGAAATCGCGCAATTCCAACAGAGCCATGGCCAGGGCGTCCCCCATGGCCAGGGCGGCGGTGGTACTGGTAGTGGGAGCCAGGTCCATGGGGCAGGCTTCGTGCTCCACGCTGGCATCCAGAATCACGCCTGCCTGGCGGCCGATAGTGGAATCCACCCGGCCCAGGATGGCAACAATGGGTACGCCGAGCACTTTCACCGTGGGCAACATCCGGAGGATATCTTCGGTCTCGCCGCTGTTGGAAACCAGCAGCAGCACATCCGACCGCCCCACCATACCAAGGTCACCGTGGAGGGCGTCCCCCGGATGGATGTAGAGCGCCGGGGTGCCGGTGCTGGCCAGGGTAGCGCAGATCTTGCGGGAGATCTGGCCCGATTTGCCCATCCCGGCCACCACCACCCGGCCTGCGCAGTTAAAAATCCAGTCAACGGCCTTGGCGAATTCGGGACCAATGCGGTCAACCAGGGCCGCCACCGCTTCGGATTCCTGCTGGAGCACTCGCCGGGCGATCGCTTGCACGTCCTTGGATTGTGTGGCCACCGGTCAATCGGCCTTATAAATATCGGTTCTCATGGCCGCGAACACCTCTTCCAGCCGGCCTTGGTGGGTCAGGATCCATTGCACTACCTCGGACAACACTCCCCGCCCTCCGGTGGTGGTCGTAATGTAGATGGCCAGGTCCTTCACCCTGGGCGGGGCATGGGGCACGCTCACCGGAACGCCGCAGCGCTCCAGGACCGGCATGTCAACAAAGCCGTCGCCAATATAGGCCACTTCTTCCGGCAATAGGCCAAACTTTTTAAGCAGCAGTTCGAACGGCTCCAATTTATTCAGGTAGCCCTGGTAAACCTCATCAATCTTCAGTTGCCTGGCCCGGGTGAGGGTGGCCTGCGACTCCCGCCCCGATATGAGGGCCATATAAAACCCGGCCTGCCTGGCCAGGGCCACGCCCACCCCATCTTCCACGGTGAAACGTTTCATTTCATGGCCGTCAGCCCCCAGGTAGATGGAGCCGTCGGTGAGCACACCGTCCACATCGGTGAAAATGGCCTTGACCGCTTTGATCCTGGTCAATTCCTGCTCATGCACTTCCGCTGGTCTCCAGGTAAGTCTTCCGGAAGGCCAGCAAGCTGACCATCAACTCTTCGAATCGGTCCAAGGGCCACTGTGTGGCTGCATCGGAGCGGGCCTGCTCCGGCCGATCGTGCACCTCAATAAAAATTCCATCACAGCCGGCAGCCACCGCCGCCCGGGCCACGGTGGGGATATATTCCCGCTGGCCGCCGGTCTCCTTGCCCCGCTCGCCAGGCAGCTGGGCCGAGTGGCTGGCATCGAAAATCACCGGGATCCCCTGCTCCTTGATGATGGCTATGGCCCGCATGTCCGAAACCAGGTTGTTATAGCCGAAGCTGGTGCCCCGCTCAACTATGGCGAAGTCGGCGCCACCGGCGGCGCGCAACTTGTCGGCTATGTTGCCCACGTCCCAGGGGGAGAGGAACTGCCCCTTTTTCACCAATACCGGCAATCCGGTTTTAGCGGCCGCCTGGAGCATATCGGTCTGGCGGCAGAGAAAGGCCGGCACCTGCAGCACGTCCACCGCCCCTTGCAGCTGTTGGGCCTGCTCCACGGTATGAAAATCGGTCACCACCGGCAGTTTATAGTCTGCCCGAATTTGCTGGAAAATAGGGAGGGCTTCCTCCAATGCAATGCCCCGGTAGGATTCGGCGGAGCTGCGATTGGCTTTATCAAAGCTGGTTTTGAAAATCAGCGCCAGCCCCAACCGGTCGCGGGCCTGGGCCAGGGCCGCTGCCATCTGCAGCACATGTTCGGTCGACTCGATTACACACGGCCCGGCTACGATGGGGAACGAGTCTCCTGATAGGGGGAACGGCTCCGCCTTCATTTAGCGGCCCCGTTGTGGTACTTGACAGTGGCGGCCACGAACTCTCTAAACAGGGGGTGAGCCCGCACTACCCGGCTTTTGAGCTCCGGATGAAACTGCCCCGCCACGAACCAGGGGTGATCAGGCAGCTCCATGATCTCCACCAAATCCAGTTCCAGGTTGATGCCGCTGAAAACCATCCCCGCTTCCTCAAGCAGCCGGCGATAGGCGTTGTTGAACTCATAGCGGTGCCGGTGCCGCTCGCTGATATTTGGCTTGCCATAAGCCTTGTAGGCCCGGGTACCGGACTGCACATGGCAGTCATAAGCCCCCAGCCGCATGGTGCCACCCTTATCCTTGATCCCCTGCTGTTCTTCCAGCAGGCTGATCACCGGGTGCGCGGTGCCGGGATCGAATTCGGTACTGTTGGCATCCTTGAGCCCACAGACCGAGCGGGCAAAATCAACCACGGCACACTGCAACCCCAGGCAGATGCCCAGGAACGGGATCTTCTGCTCCCGAGCAATTCGGGCTGATAGGATCTTCCCTTCGATGCCGCGGTCGCCGAAGCCTCCCGGGATCAGGATGCCATCGACGCCCTTTAAAGCGCTCCCGGGATCGCCATTTTTCTCCAGCTCCTCGGAATCCACCCAGCGCACCTCCACCCGGGCGTCATTTTCCACGCCGGCATGAATGAACGCTTCAAGGATGCTTTTGTAGGCGTCGGGGAGCGCGTTGTACTTGCCGCACATGGCGATGGTCACGTGGTGAGTGGGGTTTTTGAAACGGTCGATAAACCGCTGCAGAAACTCAGAGGAGCCCTCCACCACTTTCAACCCCAGCTGCTCGGCCACTACCTGGTCCAGGCCTTGCTCATGAAGTATTAGCGGTATCTCGTAGATAGAGTCGACATCGGGGGATTCAAAGACGTGCGCCGGCAGTACATTGGTAAACAGGGCGATCTTGGCCCGCACCTCAGCGGTGAGGTGATGATCATCCATCGTCCGGCAGACCAGGATGTCCGGCTGCAACCCGATCTCCCGCAGCCGCATCACGCTGTGTTGGGTCGGTTTGGTTTTCAGCTCGTTACTCTTGCTGATGAATGGCACCAGGGTCAAGTGCATGATCAGGTAGTTGTCCCGCCCCACTTCCAGGCATAATTGCCTGATAGCTTCAAGGTGCGGTTGACCTTCAATGTCGCCCACCGTGCCACCCACTTCACAAATAATCAGGTCGAATTTGCGGCGGGGATTCACCAGCTTGATGCGGCGGATGATCTCATCGGTAATGTGGGGAATCACCTGGATAGTCTGGCCCAGGTAGTCTCCCCGGCGTTCCCGGTTGAGCACTTCCCAGTAGACCTGCCCGGTAGTGGTGTTGTTGAGCAATGACATGTTGATGTCGGTGAAGCGCTCGTAGTGTCCCAGGTCCAGGTCGGTTTCGGAGCCGTCGTCCAGCACGAACACCTCCCCATGCTGGTAGGGATTCATGGTTCCCGGGTCCACATTCAGGTAGGGGTCCAGCTTCTGGATGGTAACCTTTACGCCCCGGGACTTGAGCAGATACCCCATGGAGGCTGAGAGGATACCTTTCCCCAGGCCGGAAATGACTCCGCCCAGAATAAATACGTACTTAACCGGCGGCTTCGACGCGCTCATAACTACTACTGGTAAATACTGGCCATTGTTCCTTAACTAACTCGTAGTCCTGGAGGGTATCCACACCCACCGAATGGAAGCCGGCCGATATTACCGCTATGGGCACCCCCATTTCCACGGCCCGCAACTGTTCCAATTTTTCCTTAAGCTCCAGCTTGCCGGGTGGGTGGGCGCTGAACTGGAGCAGGAACTCCCGGCGGAAAACGTACAGGCCGATGTGGCGCAGGACCGTCCCCGGCACAGGCTCAGCCGGCGGCCGGCGATAGAAGGCTGCCGCCAGACCATCCCTGACTACTACCTTGACTACCCCGGGGTCCTGCCGCTCTTCCTCTGAGATAAGTGGAACCCACCGTACCAAACAGCAACTCGGGATGGTCCCGCATGTGTCTCACCAACAGATCCACCACCTCCGGTTTCAACAGCGGTTCATCGGCCTGAATATTAACGATCAGGTCGGCTTTGAGATAGGCGGCCACCTCCGCAACACGGTCGGTGCCGCTGGCGTGGCCCGCGCCGGTCATGACCACTTTCATCCCGTAACTGGTACAGACGGCGGAGACCTTTGCTGAATCGGTGGCCACAATCACCCGCCGCAGTGTGCGGCAGCGGCTGGCCCGGTGGTATACATGGTACAACATGGGATAACCATCCAGGGGCAGAAGAACTTTTCCGTGGAGCCGGGTCGATTGGTAGCGGGCAGGGATTATGCCGGCGGTAGTCATCGACCGGTTTTAAGCACAGCGGGCACCAGGAAAAACTCGCCGTCCGTGGTCCGCTGACCTTGGCTGCCGTCCGTGGCCCGCTGCGGTGCGTTGGCCAGCACCGTCTCGCGCGCCAGGGAAGCGGTGGGACGGTCCTGGCGGCTGACGTTCACCAGCTCCAGCACGTGGGACAGCGGCTCGACCCCGGATACATCCACCTGCTCCAGGGTTTTGACGTGCTCCAGGATGGCATTGATCTGCCGGGTGTATAGAGCGCACTGTTCCTCCCCTAAGCGCAATTTGGCCAAGCGGGCGATTTTGCGGACTTGCTCTGCTGAAACCGTCTGTTTTTTCATTATTTTCCGTCGGAGTTTACAAGAATCATGCCATGCTGGAATCCCGGTTGATGAAATTACAGGAAGGGGGGAATTAAAACAAGGAGATTGGGGCGGTGCTCCAGTTACATCCGAGGCCTCCCTACATCAAGATTGGCTGCTGAAACTGTTGAGGGATTCGAACAGGCAGATACTAAAATCCCCTTATCCCGTTGTCTCATATCAAGATGAAATATTTGCGGCTACAGCCCCAAGCTGGCTAGCACTCATCCCGCCACGCATTTGTCCTCATACCCATGTAACCTCTATTTTTCAGACATTCCGACTGTTCTGGAAGGCGCCGCCTGCTTTTGAAAAACCCTTCGGTTACATTTAATTTGATGCAATGCGGAAGGAAAGGAGGCGAAAAAAGTAGTTGCGTTGGTTGACGCAACCGTTTATATTGCCAAATAAATTGCCCTTATTAAAGGAATAGAGGGAAAGATGAATCGCCAGATATATTTGGAGTCCACTTTATTTTAGAGCAAACAGATATCTTGACCGAGCAGAATCTTAAAATATAGGTTAAACAGGGGTTACGTACTTTTCTTTCTAAACCGCTTTTACAGAAAATTATGAACACAACTCATATAAACTACTTTTCACATCATTTATCTCTCCTCTCATGTAAGGCACATATGCAAAATTTATCCTGTCTGTGTAAATTAACATTGAATAGATTGATTTTTATATTATTATATATAATTATCATGAGTGGTGCCGCCTATTCCCAGGAACCATATGGCGACCCGGCATGGAGGAAACAAGGGATTATGGATGGGAATCTGGTGCGGACTATTTTTTTGAATCACGGTGAAGTGGCCCTCTGGCCCTTTCAGCCGTCCTGTGAATGGCCCAAAGGAAGTGGTCATTCATATATTGATGGCGTTGCCATGTGGATGGCGGCAGAAGTGGTCGATATTTATGGGAACACGATTCATCCTCTGGAAACCAATTACCGGGAATACGTTGACAGAGATCCCGAAACTGGGGTCGTGTG
>JACZSB010000443.1 GCA_022574435.1 Fidelibacterota bacterium | reverse complement strand
AGTAGGAAATCATTAATTATTGTAAACATTGATGACCCAAACATTGTGATTACAAAGATGCAAGTGCTTGTAAATACAAATTTAAATAATGTAGAATTTAAGGTTGCAAGCCTAACAGATAAACCAGTAAAAAAGGAAGCAGCAATTAAAGTCTAACAATACTTAAAGATAACTACAACAAATATAAAGGATTCACAAACTGACAAAATAACAATAAGTTTCAGAGTCCCAAAAACCTGGTTAAATGAAAATAATATTGAATCAAATGAAATAAGTTTAATCAGATATGAAAATGGTTTATGGAATCAGTTAACTGCTAAAATTGTAAGTAGTGATGCAGAGTATATTCATTACGAATCTGCTACTTCGGGGTTTAGCTATTTTGCAGTTGGTGATACTCTTGATGGCAAATCGGTTCATAATGTATTCGTGCGAGACAGCTTGCTGATAATATCATATTATATTTATGGAACCCGGGTGGTGAGTATATCCGACCCGGCCAATCCCATGGAAGTGGGTTATTACGATTTCTACCCGGGGGAGGAGGGGCTCTATGCAGGAAACTGGGGTACTTACCCCTATTCATCTTCAGGCTTGATCTATTCCTCCAGCATGTCCGGCAGTGGTGTGCACATACTGGAGTACCCCTCGCCGGTCGACATCCGCCATACCCCTCCCCGCGACAGTGAAAACCTCACCGATCCGTTCGAATTCAACATCCAGTTATCTCAGATGCCCCACACCCCACTGGACCTATCTTCGCTGGCCGCAGTCTCCGGCCTGGACGGCGATTTCACGGATTCCACCGCCTTAATCCCCTTGGATATAGCGGAGGCCTATAAGGTATCCATCCCCAATCCCGGCACAGCCGGGCAGCTGCGGTATTATTTTAGGGTCAATGACCTCGACGGGAATGTTATTACCGAGCCCTACGGTGCCCCTAATGCCTGGTTCAGTTTCAATGTCGGCCCCGACCAAGTCCCTCCTGAAATTCATTATGTGACTTCAGCCGAAGGCCAGGGATCGATCAGGATCAGCGGTGAGTTCCCGATCACAGCGGTGGTCTCGGACAACATCGCCATCGATGAGGTGCACCTGCTGTATTCGGTGGACGGTGCTCCGGAAGTGGACCTGCTTATGGCGCGGACAGGCATTATAACGGAGTACCAGTACCCAGACGTCCGTTATCTTTATGAAACGACCCTCACCTGGGAGGATGTTTCTTTGCCGGCCAGCATCGAATATTACGTGGTCTGCATCGATTCCACCTCGCAGCATAATCAGGTGGTATCCTCGACCAACATCCTGGAGCTGGGCGCTTATGAGCTGGTGGACGATTTTGAGAACGGCCTGGATAAATGGGACCTGAGCCAGGGATGGGGCGAATCCGCATTTGGTGCTGATGCGTCCCTTGCGGCCCATGATAGTCCCGTGGGGGACTACCCTGACAACAGTTCCAACTCCCTGACGCTCAGTAGGCCTTATGACCTCTCGCCCTTCGAAAGTGCCATTTTATCGTTCAGCCACATGTATCTGGTCTGGCCGAACCAGGACAGCTGCCTGGTGAAACTATCCAAAGACTCTCTCAACTGGGAAGTAGTCGCCGCTTATACCGGCTGGCAGGTATTCCATGTCGTGGATAGCATCGACATTACCTCCTGGACGGGCCTGGGGGCCGAGACGGTGTACTTCCGCTTTACCCTTAAAAGCGACAGCGCCCAAACGGCCGACGGCTGGCATCTGGACAACATTGAAATTCTGGTCCAGCTGCCATCAACGGGGACCGATCCCGATGGTGGCACGAATCCAACCACTTATCGCTTGGCCCAAAATTATCCCAATCCGTTCAATCCGACCACGACCATACGGTTCGAATTGCCGGAGGCGGCTGATATTTCCATAGTGGTCTATGACCTTATGGGTCGAGAGATTGAACGACTTGTAGAGGGCCCAACAGGCCCCGGATACCATCAGGTTATCTGGGATGGCCGTGACCGGCGGGGCCGCAAAGTGCCTACCGGCATCTACATCGCCCGCCTGCTTGCCACGCCAACCTCCGCATCGGCGGTGGTAGCTGCCGAATACAGAATGTCGATCAAGATGCTCTTGCTGAAATAAGGCTGGCTGTCCCGCCAAAGGCGGGGCAAGATGCATGTTCCGCCCAAGGCGGGGGTGCTACCCAAATAGTAGGAAAGGATGCCGAGTGGGCAGGCATTTTGGAATTACAACATGAGCAGATGTATTGATTGGCGACCCATGCGGATAAACGGCTGATCAAGCTGATTCTCTTGATATCCTAGCCTCAGAGAAGTGAATATGCTGCTTGTGGCTGCATTTGCCATCCATCGAGC
>JACZSB010000083.1 GCA_022574435.1 Fidelibacterota bacterium | reverse complement strand
CAGCTGACCGGCCTTCCCACCCGTCTCGCCTCCCTTTCGGCGCTCCACCCTCCACTGCATCGCTTCCAGACAGTGGTAATCCATCGCATCCGACCCGCCACACCCGATCATCAAAGCCTCTTCGACCACGCATCCCGCTTCCAGCTCCAGATCCGGCAACCGCCACGTCACCGGCAGCGACGACCCGGCCAGCATCGGAAAACCGAGCCGCTTCGAATCCGCCACCATCTCCTCGGCCTTCGCCCAGCTGTAGGACAGATGCTTGTCGTTGTAAACGGGCACCGACCGCCCATCCGCCTCGAAAACGTCCACGCATTCCTTGAAGAACTCGTAACGCGGATACAGCTTCTGTCCCTTCTCGTTCGACGGATACTCCCCGTGCTCCCCGATAATCAACACCCCATCAACGGCGAGCGTATCTCCCCCACACCGAAGCGCCTCCGCAATCGTCGGGTAAATTTCGACCGTCAGACCAGTAAGCGCAAGTCTCACAGGAGCGCTCCCAACCCTTAGCAGGATACAATGGACGAAGGACGACTAAACAGAGAAAAGGAATATCACGATCAGCGCTATCAGGGTGCCCAAGACCCTAGGAGCCGCCTGTCCAAGTTTTATGCCATCACTCGGCACAACATCAGATATTTCGAGGCGCTGGTATTGGAGCTCTGTGCCGGAGCTGACCTATTGGAATATGGCTGCGGAAAGAACAGCCGGGCGGAATTATGGGGCCGGGCAAAAGCGCGGGTGGTGGGTATCGACCTATCGGAGGCCGCCATCACGGCCACACGCCGGGCAGCCGCCGAGAAAAAACTGACGGCCAACTTCTTGGTGATGGACGCCGAGGACATGGATTTTCCAGCCGCTTCGTTTGATGTAGTGGCCGGTACCGGTATTCTGCACCACCTTGACTTGGACCGGGCCGGTCGGGAACTATCACGGGTGTTGAGAAGCGATGGGCACGCCATTTTTATCGAACCCCTCGGGCACAATTTAGCCATCAATATGTTCCGTAAACTCACACCGGCGGCCAGGACCAGCGACGAACATCCGCTGCTAATGCGTGATATCAAAAAGCTGCGGAATTACTTTGCCAAGGTGGAGAAAAAGCATTTTCACTTCCTGACTATCCTGGCCATCCCTTTTCAAAGACTGCCCTTCTTCAATGCATTATTGAATTTGCTGCACGGGGTGGATAGCATATTAATGTTCCTGCTGCCGTTCTTAAAACGGTATTCATGGATAGTGGTGCTCGATCTCTCCCAGCCAAAAAAAGGGCCGGCGGGCTGATTACCCGTCACGCTGCCGTCCATCGCCTGTTCCTGGCCCATTATTTAGGCGGCTGGCAGACCAGGAAAAAAGTAAAGGTCAGGTTTTGCCTCCACCGAACATGGCCTGAACCGTGGCGTTGATGGATTCCTTTTCGTAGCCCTTTTCCAGCAGGTCGTGGATGTAGTTTTTCTCCTGGATGGCCGTATCGCAGTTGCAAACCACCAGCTCCTTATCACCGCAATTACCACAAGCGCAATAGAAGTCCCGGGCAATATCCAGGACGGCACTGCTATATACCTGAGTGGCAGTCATAGCAGCTCGCGCCGGCGAGGGGGCGGATTGATCGATCAGCACTGTGCTAAGCAGCATCCCTAGCACGATCAGGGCCACGGCGCCCAGGATCGGGGCAGCGGCCTGATTGCTCCGCCGCCGGCAGAGTTTTTACGAGTAGACATTGTATTTTCCTGTACCATCAAAACTGTCGAGTGAGCCCCGCGCCAATTGGATTACTCGGGTACTTTGCAGCAATCGAGTAATTTGGCGTAGGCCTGGGCATCGGCCAGGGTCTCATTGGCCTGGTAGCCCAGGGCCGCTATGGCCTTTTCCACGTCCAGCCGGCTCAGTTTATCACCGTCGTAATTGATATGGCCCATTTTGCTTTCGAAGTCCACCTGGACGGACAGGATCCCCGCTGTTTTGACCAAACCTGTTTCGATGGTCCGCCGGCAAATCCCGCACTGCACGGTGGGCAGTTTGACCATGGCGTGCACCTTGTTGGCCACCATTGTCCCCTCTGTTTCATGGGCTTGCAGCTCCATGGGCATCCTGTCGTGTGCGCCCATCGAAGTGGCGCCGGCCGGCACATGCTCTCCGCCGGGCATCTCGTGCTGATCCATTTTAGCCTGTTGTTTTTCTGACTTGGCGTCCCCCCCGCAGGCTCCTGCAGTGAAGGCCACGCCTGCTATCAGTAGTGCTATTGTCATTTTCATGGATAACCTCTCATTTTATCGTTTTTTAACTTATCAACATCTGTCTCAACGGTCGGAACGAGTTGTCGGTCCCGCCCCAAGGCTTTTCTCAAGGCCATAGGAACGCCATATATAGTAGATAGTCGGGATAACCAGCAGGGTCAGCAGGGTCGAAGTGACCATGCCGCCCACCATGGGCGCAGCAATGCGCTTCATAACCTGGGAGCCGGTGCCGTGGCCCCATAATATGGGCAGCAAACCGACCATGGTGGCCGTAACCGTCATCATTTTGGGGCGCACCCGGTCGACGGCCCCCTCCATTACAGCGTCATAAAGGTCCGTCAACGAGGTCATTTTCCCCTGCTTTATCCGGTTCTTGTAGGCCTGGTCCAGGTAAATCAGCATGATCACCCCCGTTTCGGCGGCCACTCCGGAAAGGGCGATGAAACCGACCCCCACCGCCACACTCATGTTGTAACCCAGGAGATAGATAAACCAGAAGCCGCCCACCAGGGCAAAGGGCAGCGATAACATGACGATGACACTTTCGGTTACATTCCGGAAGTTCAGGTATAGCAGCAGAAAAATGATCAGCAGCGTCACCGGCACCACGACTTTTAACCGTTTATTGGCCCGCTCCATATACTCGAACTGACCGCTCCACACCACGGAATAGCCTTCGGGGAGCACCAGTTCCTCGCGCAGCGCCGCCTGGGCCCGCTTGACGTAGGTGCCCACGTCGATCCCGGTGATGTCGACGTAGACCCAGCCGGTTTTGCGGGCATTTTCGCTCTTGATGACCGGCGCGCCCTTCCTGATGACAATGGTGGCCACCTGGCCAATGGGTATCTGGGCCCCAGTGGGCGTTGGCACAATTATCCGTTTGAGCTTGGTAATGCTGTCGCGCAGTTCCCGGCCATAGCGCACATTGATGGGATAGCGTTCCAAACCCTCCACGGTGTAACTGACGTTCATGCCGCCGATGGCCGATTGGATGATGTCCTGTACGTCACCCACGGTCAAGCCGTAGCGGGCCGCCTCACCGCGATCAATTTCAAAATCGAGGAAATTACCGCCGGTAACTTTATCGGCGTAGGCGCTCAGGGTACCCGGCAACTTCTGCACTATGGCCTGAACCTTCGCTCCCAGCATATTCAACGTGTCCAGGTCCGCGCCCATGAGCTTGATGCCCACCGGGGTTTTGATACCGGTGCTGAGCATATCGATCCTGGTCTTGATAGGCATGGTCCAGGCATTGGTCAGCCCCGGAAACTGGATGGACGCATTGAGCTCCGAGATCAGTTCCTCTAGAGTAACAGCCCGATTTTCCGCCCAGATAATGCCCAGGGCAGATCGCACGAAACCCGGCAGCGGCCAATCCGAATACCAGCGGTGAGTATACTTTCGCTGGGGCCAATCATCTTGCTCCTTGAGGGTAATGGTGGTCTCGATCATGCTCAGGGGAGCCGGATCGGTGGCTGTCTCGGCCCGCCCGATTTTCCCGAACACCAGTTCCACTTCGGGAAAGGCCTTGATTATCCGGTCGGTCTGCTGCAACAGCTCCCGGGCCTTGGTGATGGATATACCCGGATCGGTGGTGGGCATATAGAGCAGGTCACCCTCGTTGAGGGGCGGCATGAACTCCGAACCGATGTTCCTCAACGGGATAATCGTCACGGCCAGCACCGCCAGGGCGATCAGCAAGGTCGCCTTCCGGTAGCGCAGGACGCGTTCGATCGCCGGCCGGTAAATGTAGATCAGGAACCGGTTGATCGGGTTGCGTTTCTCCGGCCTGATCTTCCCTTTGATCAGGTAGCCCATCAGCACAGGCACTACGGTGATGGCCAACAGCGCCGAAGCCGCCATGGCGTAGGTCTTGGTGAAGGCCAACGGCTTGAACAGGCGGCCTTCCTGGGCCTGCAGGGTGAATACCGGTAAAAAGGAAAAGGTGATAATCAGCAGGGAATAGAACAGTGGCGGCCCCACCTCCTTGGAGGCGTTTAAAATCAATTGCCAGTGTTCGACCTTACCACCCTCGCGCTCAATATGCTTGTGGGCATTCTCGATCATGACGATGGCCCCATCCACCATGACCCCAATGGCGATGGCGATGCCCCCCAGCGACATGATGTTGGCATTGATCCCCTGGTAGTGCATGACCATGAAGGAGATCAGGATACCGACGGGCAGGGTGAAGATGGCCACTAGCGCGCTACGGAAATGCAGCAGGAAAATGATAATTACCAACGCCACCACGACGCTTTCTTCCAGCAGCTTTTCCTTCAGGTTGTCGATGGCCCGCTCGATGAGCAGGGAACGGTCATAGACCGGCAGAATGGTGACCCCCTCGGGCAGTCCGGCCTTGAGATCCTCAAGCTTTTGCCGCACATTGCGGATCACCTCCAGGGCGTTCTCACCATGGCGCATGATAATTATTCCACCGACGACTTCCCCGATGCCGTCCCGCTCGGCAATCCCGCGACGCAGCTCCGGTCCCAGGTGGATGTGCGCCACGTTGCGCAACAGGATCGGGGTGCCGCTATCGTCGATTCCCAGGGGAACTTTTTTCAAGTCGTCGATCGATTTAATATAGCCCAGCCCCCGGATCATGAACTCCGTCTCGGCCATCTCGATCATCCGCCCGCCTACATCGTTATTGCTGCGCTGGATGGCTATCTTCACCTTGTTCAGCGGGATATTGTAGGCCAGCAACTTGTTGGGGTCCACCTCCACCTGGTACTGCTTGACGAATCCCCCGATAGAGGCGACCTCGGAGACTCCGGGGACGCCCATCAGTTGATACCGCAGATACCAGTCCTGGATGGAACGCAGCTGCTGCAGGTCGTGCCGGTCACTCTCGACGGTATACTCGTAGACCCATCCCACCCCGGTGGCGTCCGGCCCCAGCTGGGGCGAGACCTCCCGTGGCAGCCGCCCCGAAATGAAGCTCAGATATTCCAGCACCCGGCTGCGGGCCCAATACAGGTCGGTGTCGTCCTCGAATATGATATATACGAATGACAAGCCGAAGAACGAATAGCCCCGCACCACCTTGGCAAAAGGCACCGATAGCATGGCGGTGGTGAGGGGATAGGTGACCTGGTCTTCCACCACCTGGGGCGCCTGGCCGGGATACTCGGTCATTATTATTACCTGGACATCGCTCAGATCGGGAATGGCATCCAACGGGGTGGTGTACATGGCGTAGAAGCCGCCCAGGATAGCGAAAATTGTCGCCAGTATCACCATGAAGCGGTTGTTGATGGACCATTCGATAATCTTTTCAATCATCTGATTTCCTTTTGGAGATTCAAGCCGGTTCGCCCGGTATCATATATTTCTGTGATCATAAGCTTTTAATCGGGACCAGGTCCATTTTGCAGACCGGGCATTCTCCCGGCGCTTCGGTAACCACGTGGGCATGCTCCGGCATAGGGCAGGTGTAGTAGTCTTTGCCGGGATCAAAGCCTTCCGACTTTTTAACCGTGGTCATGCCGCATTCGGGACAACTGCCCGGCCCGCTCATCCTGACAAACGAGTGTGATTCCATGGGGCAGGTGTAGTAAGTCAGCTGTCCATCGGCAACCGTCCCGAAACTGATTGGATTGATGTTCATGGCGCCTTCCTACATTTCGTGCTGGTGTTCGTCTGTGGAACCGCTATCCTCCTGATCCGGTACCGAATGATCAGGTATATCTCTGGCCGGCATATCCATCTCCGGGGCCGCTTCACTGGACTTTAACTGGAGCATTTTGGCAATGCTTTCCTGCAGTCTGCTCTCCGAGTCGATCAGGAATTGGCCGGAGGTAACCACTACCTCGCCTTCCGACAGTCCATCAATAATTTGATAGTAACCGTTGCCCCCTTCAATCCCGATGGTCACATCCCGGGGGGCAAAGCGGCCATCACCCAGGGAGACTATCACCAGGTTGCGGGCCCCGGAGAACAGGACCGCCTCCAGCGGTACGGCAATGACGTTTTTCACGGGGGCGGTGGCGATTTCGACGTTGGCGTACATCCCCGGTTTTAGATCCCGATGGGGATTATCGAAGACCAGCCGCACCTTGATGGTCCGGGTCTTCTCTTCCAAGTAGGGGTAGATATATTGCACTTCGCCCAGGTAAGTCCGGCCCGGATCGTATGAGAGGGTCATCACCGCCTTCTGCCCGACGGCCACCCAGGGGACTTCATACTCGTAAATATCCGCGTACACCCAGATGTCGGACAGGTCGGCGATAGTATACAGGTTCATCCCTGATTTCACTTCCATCCCGTCCAGGGCGTGTTTGCGAGTAACGATCCCCTCAAAGGGTGACTTGAGCATGATAGTCTTGGTCACTTCCCCGCTGGTCTCCAGCCGCTTGATCTTTGCGGTGGTGATATCGAAGTATTCCAGGCGGCGGCGGGCGGAAGCCAGTATGCGCTCCTGGTTGGCCCTGACCACGGCTGAACCTCCCGAGCCCAAGTTGCGCAGACTGGTGTAGGCGTCGAGATATTCCTCCTGGGCCGAGACCAGCTGGGGACTGTAGATCTCGAGCATGGACTGGGCCTTTTCTACCCGCTGGCCGGTGGTGTTCACAAAGGTCTTCTCGATCCAGCCGGAAAACTTGGTGTGGATATGAGCCACCCGGGCCTCGTTGTAATCGATCCGCCCGATAGTCCGTATTTTCTGGAATAGATCCCTGCGGGTCACCGGCGCCAGTCTAACGCCCATATTCTGCTGCACCACGGGATTGATCCTCACAGTGGCGCCGAAGGCCTCTTCCCCTTCGTAGACCGGCACCAGGTCCATCCCCATGGGCGATTTACCCGGTTTAGGGGAGATATAGGTGGGATCCATGGGCGCCCGCCAATAGATGATTTTACGCTCCCCGCCACCCTGGGCCCCGGCCAGGCTAGAGGTGATGGGCTGGCCCAACGGTACCAAATTCATACCGCAAATGGGGCAGTTCCCCGGTTCTTCCTGCATGACGTTGGGATGCATGCCGCAAGTGTACAGCTGGATCGCCGCCTGTGATCCGCGAGTGGACTGCTCCATTGTGGCCTGTTCCCGGCCGCAGCCCGCCAGGGCCATAAAAGACGCCATTATGATACCCAAGGAAATCTTGCTCAAGCCTGCTCTAATCTTCATTCTGTGACTCCTCTTCCCGGCGGAACATACCACTGTCCCGCAAAAGTTTTGCCCCGGCAATTCGCCGCCGGGCCTCGACGGCCTGGTACTCCAACCGCACTCGAACCACCATCCGTTCGCTGTCCAGCACGTCCAGAAAACTGATCTTGCCGGTCTCATAGGCCGAGAAGGCCGAGGCCAGCATCTGGGCCGATTCCTGAAGTAATTGCTGGTCATAGAGCACGAAGGTTTCCTCGCTCTCAGCCCAATCCCTCCAGGTAGACCGGACCTGGGCCTCAATCCGGTTCCATACGGCTTCCACGGTTTCCTCCTTGGAACCGGCCAGCAGCCCGGCCGCTTTGACCCGGGCCCTATTGCGGCCCAGCCACAGGGGCAGGTTCAAGCCGACCTTGAATCCAAACCCATCGGCCCCCGGCGACGGCCCCATAGAACTACCATCCCCAATGGAGGTGTAGGTCAGGCCGGCTGTCAGATCGGGGTAATTTTGGCGCGTGGCCAGTTCCCGCTCAAGCACCGCAATCCGTAAATCGTGCTGCGCTTTTCGATACAGGGGGTGTGACTGACGGGCGAGGCTCAGCCAGGACTCGTCGGTGCCTATGGGCGGCAGGGCCAGGCGTTGACCGTCAAAAATGTCCGGCGAAAAGTGCCCGTCCAGCAGTGATTGGAGACTGTTCTCTACGCCCGCCAGGCTGCTTTCCAGCGTATTGATCTGGCTTTCCACCAGTGAAATTTCGATATGCAGTTTCAGAATCGGATGCTGGGTGAGGCTGGTCCCGGTGGAATACTGTGTCAGGGCCACGGATCGGAACGATTCCAGTTCCCGCCGGTAATCATCGAGAATCTCCAGTGAGCTGGTCACTTTGAGATAGTTCTCCCAGTCCCGGCGCAGCTGGAAAGCCGCCATCACTTTCTTGTGCTCCAGGTTCATCCGGGCAATCTCGACTCGCTCCCGGGCCACCTGCCGCTGGCGACGCAGTTTGCCCCACAGAGGGAATTTCTGCCCCAGCATCAGTTGCGCCTCCAGGGGACCGTTGGCGGTTTGCACCGGCTCAATGAAAGTGGCCGCTGCCACCACCGGGTCCGGCAGAACGCCGGCGGTGCGCACTTTCTCGGCAGCCGCCTCCAGGGCCAATTCCGCCGCCCTGATATCCCGGTTATACTTGAACAGGGCCTCGATTGGGTCCCCCTCAAAATCTGCGGACTGGCCGCTGATAACTCCCGCCAGCACCCCTATCAGCCACAGGTTCCTGAACCTGTAACTGCCAGGAGTGTGGGCCTCCCGACTCGTGAAGTGTGGGGCTGTCCCCAGCCTCGCTGATAGCGGCCTCCGAAATTTCTGTTTGTCTCTGGACTGATCCATGCCGTTTCGTCCTTATTGATCGCAAAAACTATTGTCGGTCCGGCATTTTTGGAGCCAGCCGCCGCGGAATATATGGTAACCGGAAGTTACTCTGTCAGCCGTTTTCCAGCGTTACAGAATTACCGGCAATGTGTGCAAGGTTTTCAGGCGGAATTCGGCCTAATGGCCGGTGAAAACCGCCGTTACCCTGGACGTGGGCAGGCTAAATCAGAAGAGGGGAGAAACGAACCGCCGGTGGCGGAGGATGGAGTTGCGCCTGTAAAGCCGCCAGATCCACCTGCTGGGCAAGCATCACCGGCAAAGTCGTGGCCGTGGTTGCTGGGTGGGTGGCAGTCGTCTTGGCCGGCAGGGCCGGTGCGCTAGTCAGCGGGTCGCTGACCTCTAAGTAGGGGCAATCATTATCCCCCTGCTCCATGGGGCAGCAGGTCTCGAGGGCGGCACAACAAGTCTGCTCGCACTCATCGGCAGCCAGGGCCAATAGGGGCGCCCCGAGAGAGGCTAGCCAGAGGATCAAGGTAAATGTGCTGCTTGGACGCATAATCAGGCGCAAAGTTAATCGCTGGTTATAATCGGGTGCCAGGCGAAAGTTCCCCTGGGTGGTGGGCGGTCGGTTGGCGCCCCGTAAAATAATTTAATTTATCCGTAATTGATAGTTCTTGCA
>JACZSB010000082.1 GCA_022574435.1 Fidelibacterota bacterium | reverse complement strand
TAGGCCTGCTCAGCACCCAACTTCTTGAATACCTTCGCCAAGGTGTCTGTGAGGGTGCCATCGAAAATACCCATCACCTGCCGCCTGACGCCGGCCGGGTTGCACAGCGGCCCTAGTATATTGAATACGGTGCGGATGCTCAGGGCTTTACGGGCCGGCATGACGTGTTTCATGGCGGGGTGCAGGGAAGGGGCGAACATGAACCCGATCCCGATGGTGTCCACCGCCCGAGCCACTTCATCCGGCGGCTTGGTGATATCCACTCCCAGGGCCGATAAGACGTCGGCCGACCCGGACTTACTGGTTATGGAACGGTTACCATGCTTGGCCACCGGCACTCCCCCTCCGGCCACCACGAAGGAAGCGGTGGTGGATATGTTGAAAGTACCCTTGGCGTCGCCGCCGGTGCCGCACATATCGATGGCCTCTACGGTTATGGGCACCTTGATCATCTTTTCCCGCATAGCCTGGGCAAATCCGGCAATCTCGGAGGATGTTTCCCCTTTGGCCCGCAGCGCTACCAGAAAACCGGCAATCTGCAGGTCGCTGAATTCCCCTGACATGATCCGGTACATGGTCTCCCGGGCCTGGTCTATTGACAGGTCCCGGCGACCGAGTAATTGGTTAAGGATATCCTTCATTCGATCCCCTTGATAAAATTAGCTATCATCCGCGGTCCCTTGTCGGTCACAATCGATTCAGGGTGGAACTGCAGCCCCACCAGGGGGAAATGGCGGTGCCGCAGGCCCATAATAAGTCCGTTATCCGTGCGGGCCATTACGTATAGCTCCGGCGACAAGCTGTCCTCGTCGGCCACCAGGGAATGGTAGCGGGTGGCCTGAAAGGGACTGTCCAGCCCGGTGAATATCGGGTCGCCGTCATGGTTGATGGACGACACTTTGCCGTGCACCACCTCCGGCGCCCGGACGACCAGTCCGCCGAAAGCCGCCGCGATGGCCTGGTGCCCCAGGCAGATGCCGAGAATGGGGATTGTGGCTGCCCAGCGTTGCACCAGGGCGATGGAGATACCGGCATCCTCCGGGCGGCCGGGGCCAGGTGACATGACGATCCGCTCCGGGGCCAGCGCCGCGATATCATCCACCGTTAGCGCGTCATTGCGCACCACCTTGATGTCGGCTGTGATCAGGCCGATAAACTGCACCAGGTTATAGGTGAATGAGTCGTAGTTGTCCAGCACCAGGATCACTGCAAACCGCCTTCGGCAAAATCGATGGCCCGCATGATGGCCATAGCTTTGTTAAACGACTCATCGTATTCAGTTTCAGGGTCGGAATCGGCCACAATGCCTGCCCCGCTCTGGAAACTGATCACATCATCCTGCTGGAGCAATGTCCGGATGACCACACAGGTGTTCAGGTTGCCGTGAAAATCGGCGTAGCCCAGAGCACCGGAATAGATTCCCCGGCGGTCCGGCTCCAGCTCATTGATCAGCTCCATGGCCCGGATCTTGGGTGCTCCGGTAAGGGTCCCCGCCGGGAAACCGGAGAGCAGGGCGTCGAAGATATCCTTATCTTTTTCCAGCTGCCCCCGAATATCGCTGACGATATGCATCACGTGGCTGAATTTTTCCACCGTCATGAATTTGTGCACCTCCACCGACCCCAGCCGGCTGACCCGGCCTACGTCATTGCGCCCTAAGTCCACCAGCATCAGGTGCTCGGCCCGCTCCTTATCATCGGCCAGCAGTTCCTCGGCCAGTCGGCCGTCCTCTGCCCGGTTCTTGCCCCGGGGGCGGGTGCCGGCAATGGGCCGAATGATCATCATATTATCTTCAACTTTCACCAGCAGTTCCGGTGAAGCCCCGATTATAGCGAAATCCTCCAGCTGCAGGCAAAACAAGTAGGGTGAGGGGTTGATGTTGCGCAGGGCCCGGTAGAGTGTGAGTGGTTTCACGGTGCTGACCCGCTGGAAACGGAGGCTCAACACCAGCTGGAACACGTCCCCGGCGAAAATATATTCCCGGGCCTTTTCCACCGCTTCCATAAACTGCCCTTTGGTCATATTGGCGGTCAGCTCCGAGGCTGCGGTTTTGTTGGGGGTCTGGTAATCGATGCCGGTGTGCAGGTTCTCGCCCACCCGGTCCACCACGGCCAGGGCCTCCTTATATTGCTCTTCCAGCGGCCGGTCACGGTCTATGCGGGTCGTGTGGCAGATTATAATTTCCTGCTTGAGGTGATCGAAGGCCATGACCGTTTCGAACAGCAGGAACATGGCGTCCGGGATGTCCGTCTCCCCGGCAGGATACACTGGAATATCCTCTGTCCAGGTTACCGTTTCGTAACCCAGGTAGCCTACCCACCCTCCGCAAAAGCTGGGCACTTCCTCCAACTCGGGGACGTGATATTCCGCCAGCACTTTCTTCATGGTGGTCAGCATGGGGTCGCCGGTTTTGTGACGGCCGGCCTGGTCTTCAAGGAATGTCTCACCATTGGCATGCGTCAAGCGCAGGCGGGGCTCAAGGCAAATATACGAATAGCGGGTGAACTGTTGGCCCCCTTCCACCGACTCCAAAAGCACTGTGGGCCGGAAGACCTCGGCCAGGCGCATGTAGGCCGACACAGGGGTCAGCAGGTCCGCCAGCACCTTGCGATACACCGGGATGGCCGTATACTTTCCCGCCAGGGAGGCAAATTGTTCGAAGTCCATCAAGAATCGGGCCTTTGAGTTGCCGTAATAATAAAAAACCCCGTTCACTTTGAACAGGGTTACTCGCGCTGGGTCTCAATTACTAGTGTTACGGGCGCCAGGTTAACCCTGTGGGGGCTGCCACCAGTAATAAAAGTAAAATAGAGACAAGCGGGTTGAAATCATGACGAGCGAATTTAGTCAGCATTACGGCTGCTGTCATCTTTTTTTTGGGCACGGTGCCTTTAGCCTCCGGCTAGCCGGCCGGGGCCAAATAATAGACTGGGGCTGAAGCGGATCGGGCGGGCTAGTTGTTTTCCGACCGGCGGTCGGAGTCGGTGCGACGGTCACCTTCACGGCGCTCGTCCTCTACCTGTGATATGTCCTGGCGGCGTTCGTCTTCCTTCCGGCGTCCATCGGTCGCACGTTGTTCGAACGTTGATTGCGCATCGGTCATTGGTAATCCTTAATATGATGTATTGAATTGGCACACGGCGGCAATTTTAGTATCAATCATACCAGATGGCAACCGGTTTTAAAAGCCAGTTGAACTGGTAATTTCTTCTAGTGATAAGGTAGATTGACCGCCTTATGGACCATCGGTTCCCGGCGCTTGCAGGTCCCGCGAAATTCTGATCAGCACCTCGGCCAGCTCCTCCACGTGTCTCGGTTCCAGCACTCCGGTGGCGAATTCCTTCAGGCGCGCTTTGAGCTGGGCCTCCCGCACCGGGTCCCTGATGGGCAATCCCCGGTCGCGCTTATGGTTTCCGATCGCTCCGGCCAGCACCATCCGTTGAGCGATCAGGGCGAACAATTCACGATCGATTCGGTCGATTTCAGTGCGCAGCTGGGTCAATGACAGCTCTGCGGGCATTTGAGTTTCCTTATCAGGCCATTGTATTCGTTTCTGGTTCCTGCGCCTATGCGGCCACGGGTTAGATTACAAGTGCTGCCGGCCCGATAACAAGCAATGCATTCCCGCCCCAACCTTGACGGAGACCTCCCAAAATGGGCATGAATGGGACTGTATCTTGGGGGCCTGCCATGGTAAGTTTCGGCCGTTATGATGAGAATCCAGGCCTGATCAATCTATCCCAATGCAGTGTGACGTCAGCGTAATTAATGATTACACCCGGCAGCTGGCCGTGGCGGTGCCTTGGGAGGAGTTGGAAGGGAAATACACGGCTTTCCTGCGCAAGTTCACCAAGAAAGTCAAGCTGCCCGGTTTCCGCAAGGGCAAGGTGCCTCCCCAGATCATTCGCCGGCAGTTTGGCCCGGTGGCCGAAGCCGATTTCGCCGAAAGCGCCGTCCAGGAATATTACGTAGCCGGTCTGGATGAATCGGGGCTGGCGCCCATCAATCAGGCCACCATCCGGGAAGTGCATTTCCACGAGGGGGAAAGCCTGCGATTTGAGGCCACCTTCGAGGTGGAACCTGAAGTGGAGCTGGCCAATTATACCAAAGGGCTGAAATTCCAGCAGATTATATTCGACGTTGAAGATGAGGATGTGGAGCAGGCCGTGGAGGATTTACGGCGCCAGCAGGCCACTCTCAAAACCATTGATGACGGGGCCGCTGAGGATCACTTCATCCTGGCGAACCTGCAGGAGGTGGACGAGGCCGGCACCCCCCTCATCGGCCGGAAAGTGGAAAACCAGTACATCCAGCTGACTGCCGACGGTCCCTTCGGCGGTGAGAACCTGCAACGGCTGCAGGGAGCCCGGAGCGGCGATACCCGCCGGGTGACCATCCCATCAGAAACTGGGCCGCCCACCAACTACGAGTTGACTGTGAAGCAGGTGACCGAGCGTATCCTGCCCGATCTGGACGACGCTTTCGCCCAACAGGTGGACCCTCAGGCCGAAGACTTTGGGCAGCTGCGCCGGAACTTGCGTCAACGCATCCAGGCCTCCTTTGAGAAGGACGCCGAGCGGCGTCTCACCCGTGAGATCGCTGATCACTTTGTCCGTGGCGCCGACTTGGATGTGCCGGCGTCAATGTTCGAGAACTATCTCGAAAATGTGATCAGTGAGATTCAACGGGACGGAATACGGTTGGAGGAGATCGACCGGGAAGCGGTCCGTGACGAGCACCGGGCATCAATCAATTGGAACATCAAGTGGTTCCTGCTGCGGGCCCGGTTGCTGAAGGAGGAGGAGATCAGCGTGGACGATGATGCCGTGAAGCAGCGGATAGAGGAATTGGCCGCCGTCAACGGCCAGGAGAGCCAGCGGGTCAGAGACTTTTACCGGCGCCCGGAAAACCGGCGTAATCTAAAGGAAGAATTACTCAGCAGCCGGTTGATGGCCCGGCTGAAGGAGTACGCCAAAATCAAGGTAGTGCATAAATCCTCGAAAGAGCTCAGGAAGGTTGGTGGCAAGTGAGGAACGAGCAGGTCAGTTTCCTGGTCCCCATGGTTGTGGAGCAAACTTCCCGCGGGGAGCGGGCCTATGATATTTATTCCCGGCTGCTGAAGGAGCGGATCATTTTTCTGGGCACCCCCATCGACGACACAGTGGCCAGCCTGATCATCGCCCAGTTGCTCTTTTTGGAGGCGGACGAACCGGAGAAGGATATCTCTCTATACATCAACACCCCCGGCGGGACGGTCACCGCGGGGCTGGCTATCCTGGATACCATGCAGTTCGTCAAACCGGAGATCGCCACCATCTGCATGGGCCAGGCGGCCAGCATGGGGGCTATACTGCTGGCGGCCGGTGCTCCGGGCAAGCGTTCCGCCCTGCCCAACGCCCGGATCATGATCCACCAGCCCATGGGGGGCGTGGAAGGCCAGGCCTCGGATATTGAAATTCAGGCCACGGAGATCATCAAGCTTAAGAAGGACTTGAACCGCTTGTTGGCGAGGCTTACCAAACAGAGCCTGCGCAAGGTCGAGAAGGACACCGACCGCAATTTTTTCATGTCCGCCGAGAAAGCCAAGACCTACGGTATTATCGACGAGATCCTGGTAACCCGCGACTGACCATGCCCGGTTCGGACGAACAGACGCCCCGGGATGATAAGGCCCAGGTGTGTGCTTTCTGCGGCCGAACCAACCAGGAGGTGCCGGTGATGGTGGCCGGCCCCCAAGGCATTCACATCTGCGAGGAATGCGTGTGGGCCTCGGCCAAGGTGGTGCAGCAGACCCGCCGCCAAAGTGAGGACTTCGTCCTCGAGCGTCTGCCCAGCCCCGCCGAAATAAAGGCCGAACTGGACCGGTACATCATCGGGCAGGAACTGGCCAAGAAGACCGTGGCGGTGGCGGTCCACAACCACTACAAGCGGATTACCGCCAAGGTCGATGAGGACGATGACGTGGAGATCGAAAAGAGCAACATCCTGCTCATCGGTCCCACCGGCACCGGCAAGACCCTCATCGCCCAGACACTGGCGCGCTTCCTGGACGTGCCGTTCGCCATCGCCGACGCCACCGCCCTCACTGAAGCGGGCTACGTGGGCGAGGATGTGGAGAACATCATCCTGCGGCTGCTGCAGGCGGCTGATTTCGACCTCCCGCGGGCTGAAAAGGGGATAATCTACATCGACGAGCTGGACAAGATCAGCCGCAAGGAAGTGAACATCGCCATCACCAGGGACGTATCGGGGCAGGGGGTGCAGCAGGCGCTGCTTAAGATCCTGGAGGGCACCGTCGCGTCCGTACCGCCCAAGGGGGGCCGGAAGCACCCCGAGCAAAACCTGCTCAATATCGACACCAAGCACATCCTGTTCATTTGCGGCGGCACCTTCGAGGGGATGGAGACCATCATCCAGAAGCGGGTACATTCCTCGGCCATGGGCTTTAAGGCCGAGGTTAGAAGCAAACACTCGCTGGACATCACCCGCCTGCTGCAGCAGGTGGAGCCTGAGGACCTGGTCCGTTTTGGCTTCATCCCGGAGCTGGTGGGCCGGCTCCCAGTGACCTGTGTCCTGGAAGAACTTAGTGAAGAGGCGTTGCTGGCCATCCTCACCCAGCCGCGCAACGCCCTGGTGCGGCAATATCAGAAGCTGTTCGCCATGGAGGATATTGCCCTGGAGTTCAAGCCGGCGGCGTTAAAGGAAGTGGTGCGCCGGGCCGCCAAGCGCAAGACCGGCGCCCGGGGGCTGCGTTCGATCCTGGAAGGGGCCATGCTGGATGTTATGTACCGCCTGCCGTCCATGGATGGGGTGCAGCGTTGCGTGATCACCAAGGAGGTTGTGTGCGGGGACGAGCAGCCTGTATTAGTGCGGCGCAAGGTGCGGGCCTGAATGCTCAATAATCTGTAACCGGGACATCGTTAAGGAGCCGGCACAATGATCGCAAGATTATCACGGGTCATGTGGCAGTTGGTGCTTGGTTGCCTTTTGGTGGCAGGATGTTCCAAGGTCAGCGACCAAAATCCGGTCGAAAAAGCGGGTAATGTTAATATTTACGGCACTCTTCAACGTATGATGCACGATAATCGAACTGCCGCGGTGGTTCAACTGGACCAGCTGCTGCCATCGGACCAGCTTTTCGGGCTGGGGGCCCTGTCGGAGTTGCGCGGCGAGATCACTATCCTGGGCGGTCAGACCGTGCTGTCATACTCCGCCGGGGATGACAGCATCCACGCAGTGCTGGTGACGGAATCGGAGGAAGGTGCAGCCCTGTTAGTGACGGCCAAAGTAGTCACCTGGAAGCCCACAACCACCCCTGGGGAGATCATTTTTGAGAAGCTCGATGAGCGGATTGCAGAGCTCGCCGCTAGGGCAGGGGTGGACACAGACCTGCCCTTTCCTTTCATGGTGCTGGGGCGGGTTACTGGGCTAAAATATCATGTGGTTGACGGTGAACGACTGGCAAAAGGCAGCCATTCCCGTGAGGAGCACCTGGCGGCTGCCATCAAACGCTCCCTCCCAAATACGACCATTACTCTGTTGGGCTTTTATTCGGAGCACCACCAGGGAATATTCACCCACCAGGGATCCAAAACTCATATTCATTGTTTCCGGGATGACCCCCCGGTCTCCGGCCATGTGGACGATGTGACATTGCCGGCCGGCACCATCATTATGTTCCCGGTATTTGCCGAGAGCCCCCCGGCCGACTGAGTTGCCCAGGGGGAAAAACCCTCCACGCAGGCCGCTACCCGGCTACTTCAGCAGCCCTGCCACCGCCTTTGGCGGGACTGCCTGTACGCTATTTCAAAAGAACCATCTTGATGGATTTGCTGTACCCAGGCGTCGTTAGCCGGGCGATGTAAATACCGGAGGGAGCTCGGTTGCCCGCGGCCTCGTAGCCATTCCACTGTATCTCATACATATCTGGATCAACAAAAGAATCGAATAAGCTTACTACTTCCTGGCCTCGAATATTGTATATGGCCAGGACGGCATGGGCCGGCTGCGGCACTTCAAAACGGATTGTAGTCGTCAGATTGAACGGATTGGGAACGGCCGGGTGGAGAATATACTCGCCGGGGATATAGATCGTATCATTCACGGTTGTGTCAGGAATTATGCAGCCTGAATCGGGTTGCCATTCAAAGGCGCCGATATCTGGGGCGAGACCGCAATATGTGTCGTCAGCCAAATAAAGAAGCGTATCTCCCTCCCAGACTTGTAGCGTTGTGCCGGCATCAATCAGGCCGGAACTATCGGTTAGGGTTAATTCAAGATAGTAAATATTAGTAAACGCTGGTAGTATATCCGTCGGGTTGCTTCCCAGATAATACAGTTCTGTCACGGGGATCCCAAAATTGAACCGGCAACCTAAAACCGAGTGGGAGATCAACAGCGATCCCCCAGTGGCAATAAACCAATTTCTATCGTCAAAAGTCTCAGAATCTCCCCAAAGAACTGAGTTTAAGAATTGTACGTGGCTATCACGACTCACAAATGTGCCTGGAACACCATAATAGAGAATCGTGCAATTCGAAAAGGTGGCATCTGACCCGCTTAATTCAATAATACTGCCGTTAAGATCCGTAAAATTGTCATAAGCCACAAGCCGAGTAAAGGAACCCTTAGACTTATACAGATACATCATTGCGCCGCCGGAATCTGCTCTACAGTCCTTGACTATTATGCTATCCGCTTTAAACACCGACCCGTGACCATATATTCCGCTACCGTAATCGTCCCACCCCCCACTGATTGTCAGATTCTTCAGGGATACGCCTTTAACCTCGTTCAGGGCGATCACTCCTGAGGTTTGTTCCGCATCCAATATCACGCTGTCCCGGTGAGTGCCAACCAGGGAAACGTAACTTCGCAGCCCCAGCGGGAACAGCTCCCGGTTGGTGCTGGGTGCATATCTGCCGGCCGCCAGATAAATAGTGTGGGGCCGGAGACTGTCTGCGCGAAAGGAAAGTGCTTTCCCGATAGTTCTAAATGGAGAGTCTGAAGAGTATCCATCATTCGTATCGTCCCCTAGAGGATTCACGAATATATCGGAATCGATTGGTGGAGGGGGTTGTTGGCAACCAACGCCTAAAGCCCCGATTGTATCACCCATGACTATAGCGGGCGAATTGGCAGCTATATGGAAATCCCCGCTGTCCGGGGCACAGAAGAGCGGATCAGCACTGTTTCTGGCATCAAGCCAAGTAATATCTGATGGAGGTTCCGGACCTTGATCCGCTACGATCGTTGGATAACCGATAATGGACTTTGTAATGAGGAGAAATCCGCCAAGCAGGTTCCAGCCAAATAGATCTCCGTTCTGTGCCATTAACTGATAGGATAAATTGCCATAACAAATGGAATTAGTGATTTTGACTGACAGACCTGCTACCTTGATTCC
>JACZSB010000442.1 GCA_022574435.1 Fidelibacterota bacterium | reverse complement strand
AAATTATGAATCGATCCAACGGGTGGCCCGGGCTATGGACAGCGTCGAGGGACGGGCCATTTCCCTAAGTGATTATCGATAAGGAGAGACCATGATTCGATCCCTAAGAACGGCGGCCCTCGGCATGAGCGCCCAGCAACTGCAGCTGGACGTCATTGCCAATAATCTGGCCAACGTAAACACCACCGGCTTCAAGCGGAGCAGCGTGGAATTCCAGGATGTCCTTTACGAGACCATCGTTTCCGGTGGAGGGAATGCGGGCCCGGGCGGGGGAAAACCGTCCAATCTGCAGGTCGGACTGGGTAACCGGGCCGTTTCCACATTTCGCAGTTTCGCCCAGGGCGCGGTGACCGAGACCGGCAATGCCCTTGACTTGGCCATCGATGGCGACGGCTTTTTCCAAGTGCTGCGCCCCGATGGCACCATCGCCTATATCCGGGACGGTTCCTTCCGCATCAATTCTGACGGTTTCATCGTAACCACTATGGGGATGCGCCTGGCCTCGGAGATAAATCTGCCTCCCGAGACGCAGAGCGTCAATATCGGTCAGGATGGTGTGGTAGCCATTGAGATCATCGGTGAAACCCAGCCCCAGGAGGTCGGTCAGTTGGAAATGGCCAAGTTCGTTAACCCTGCCGGACTCACCTCTTTGGGTGGTAACATGTATGCGGAAACCTTTGCCTCCGGTCCCCCGATTGTCGGATTCCCCGGCGAGGACGGTTTTGGCGTCACCCTGCAGGGTTTCCTGGAGAAATCGAACGTTGATGTTGTCCAGGAGATGATCAACATGATCATCGCCCAGCGGGCCTACGAGATCAATTCGAAGGCGGTCAAGACCGCGGACGAAATGCTGGCCGTGGCCAATAACATCCGGCGTTAGGTTTGAATTCCGGACCCACATATAAATCCTTGCTGATCGCCCTGCTGCTGGCCGCTGCCACTGTAGCACCGGCCCAGAGCGACGATCCGCGAACCCGGCTGAAGAAGGCCGTACGGAGCCACGTGCAGGAGGGCCTGACCAAAGCCGGACTGGTTGGTGAGGTGACCCAAATTCAGCTCCCGGCCCGGAGCGCCGACTTGCAGCCCGGCTCGACCCTCGAGCCGCTACGCGCTTTTGTCCCCGACCGTGCCGCCGGTCGTTACCTCATACCAATGGAGATTAGGCCCCCTGAAGGCCGGCCGTTCAAGGTGTACGTCAGCGTGGCCACCGTCGCGGTGGTGGAGGGCTGGACGACCCGCTTTGCCGTCAAGCGGGGGGCGGCGCTGGAGCCTGAGCAGTTCTACCGCAAGACAGTCCGGGTCACTAGCCATGAGGCTGACTATGTCCAGGAGGCGGCGCTGCCGGAGCAGTATCAGCTGACGACTTCAATGAAGCCGGGGCAGCTGCTGCGGCATCACCACATTGAGCCTGTTCCGGCCGTCAAGGCCGGGGAGCAGGTTACCATTTATTTCAAATCTGACACCATCACGCTGGTCAGTCCCGGCAAAGCCCGGCGCAAAGGCCGTATAGGCGAGGTCATCCCTGTTGTGGCCACAGCCACCGGCAAGCGCTTCTTTGGCCGCCTGATTTCACCCGGCGTGGTCGTTGTGGAGTAAGCAATGTCAAAACAGCACAAGCGATACATGAACGGGCGGGCTCTGCTGGCGGCCCTGCTAATGGCGTTTACTTACCTGCCGGCGCAAATCGCCCCGCCATCTCTTTATGCCGATCAGAAGGCCCGGGGAGTCGGCGACCTGGTGACTATTCTGATCGTGGAGCAGGCCAACGCCGTGCGGAGTTCCTCCAATCAGAATATTCAGGACAATTCGGTAGATGCGTCGGGAACGATCCAGGGGAACCTGCTCCAGTTTTTGCCGGTCTTCGGACTGAAATCCAATTTGCGCTCCAGCGCCAACATGCGCGAGGGCACCAGCCAAAAGGATGTGCTCACCGGGCGCATCTCGGCAGTGATTACTGAGATCACCGATAGGGGCCACTTCAAGGTGAGCGGCTCCAAGGTGATCAACATCAATGGTGAACGCAATCTGATGACCATCAAGGGGACTATCCGGCCCCGGGACATCGGCACTGACAACACCATTTTTTCCTATAACGTCGCCGATTCGCGCATCTATTACAGCAAGGCCGGCATCGGCGGTAAACTCGTCAGGCGGGGATCCCTGCAACGCATGGCCAACCTGATCATGGGCAGTGCCGGTCTAATGATTATCGGCTATGTCGGCGGATTGAGCGCCCTGGCTATTATTCAAAGTTTCGCATTATGATGAAAATAACAGTACGTATTATGCTCCTGCTTGCCTTCGGACTCCAATCACTATGGAGCCAGGGCCCCACCCGGATTAAGGATATAACCACTTACCGGAAT
>JACZSB010000441.1 GCA_022574435.1 Fidelibacterota bacterium | reverse complement strand
CGACTCGGTATAGTTAACCTCAACCTTGAGAACAAGAGCCGCCCTTGGGGTCGTACTACTGTTACCGTAGATTTGATTGGTTTTACTGATAACCGTCGAGATTAAATTATTTATGGCAGATGCCCCGCCTGCATCATTTTTTGCTGCACCGGTATAGGCCACAAGTACATCATAGATATGGCTGCTTTGGACCGCGGTGGATTTCGCAAGAGATGAGCGATCATCTTCACCTTCAGCAGCGGATTCGCCATTTGAAGAAGCCTCAGATCGTGGTTCTAGCGCACCGCTCCCATAACCCGGCGGGTGTTCCGGGATGAACTTAGTCTGATCTACGCGATAGATTACATGGGCGCCTTGCCCGAGCGGCACGATGCTGTATGTCACGCCGTAAGCCCAGATGGACCCGGTGATGCCCTGCTCGCCGACCGTAAGAATAACATGCCCCACCGTATCGGGAGGAGTACCAATCCAGGTAAATTCATTTTCCCCCCAAATCTCGGTCCTCTCCCACGAAGCTTCGAACTGTAAGTCTTCATACAGGTTCAGCTGTACGGATTTACTGTATAACAGCTGCTCAATATCTTGAGCATCACTTACTCGCACGATTCGCGTTTCCGTAGTGGTGAGTCGATATCGCACCGTATTTAAGCGGACCGCCTGTTGGGGTGTCAGGTCTGCCTCATTGATGCCGATGAAGAGGGGGCCGTTTCCTGTTCCAATCTGGGCACTGACCTGAAAAGTTCCCATGATGAAGACGGTTGCCATTATTTGAATTTTTCGATACATGTTGACTTCCTCCCTTGATGATAGGATTTCTCCCATCTAGACTAATCACACAGATGCAAGAGCGCCCTACTTAAGACAATAATCGAAAAGAATCGTTTCCCAACTCAGGTCAAAAATATCCCGGCTATGATAAGGGTAAGCTGCCTCAGGACTGCTATAGATGAGGGTGCCGACCCTTCCGACGCCAGGGGCGTAATAGGCAAAATAGTGCCACAGGTCCAACACATCCTCGGCCGGCTTTATGGAGTAACTGTAGACCACGCACTGGAAGGTACCCAGCGGGGTCTCATACGGTGCATCGGTATCGACGCAGACATAGGCAACCGTGTCAGCTACACGAAACGTGCCGTCGTACACCATGCGGGGGACCATCCAGCTCTCCCCAACCTCTACAGGGTACTTTAGTTGAAGTACTTTGGTGGTGAGGGAATCAAAGCTGCTAACACCCCCCATGAAATACAGGCCGTCGGGGCCATTCCAGAATAGCCAATTGAGGTCGCTTTTGAGATCAACGGGAAAATGGACGTTCCGAACCCCCACCTGGTATTCGGTGCCCTCAAATTGGATGGTCATCATCTTTTCGATCACGACTTTGCCCGTATCTTCAAAACCTTCTTCGATCTGGCCGTCGCCCCAATTGATCTGTTCACTGGTCCAATAATTGCCTTCAGCAATGGGCAGGAGCACATCGCCGGCAACGGGGAGACAGGGCTCCGGTTCGTCAGGTGGTTCCTCACATCCCGCCAGGATGAAGGCAATGCTGAGGAACAGCGGGAAATAGAGGGTCTTCTGCATGTTGAAAACTTTGATGACAGGTCTCGCGTAACGCTGTGTTTGATAAGTTAACTGAAGGCTATTTAACTGTCAAGAAAGGTTGATTTTGGGATGGGCATAACCTGGGAGCCACCCCCCGTAGGCCGGGCGATCCCGATCATCCCGAATCCGTGTGAGGGCCTCATAGTTCAGATTTCGCTGAAATCCCGTGTGCTCCGAACAAAAAGTATTCTCTCTTCACTATCCTCGGCAGGTGGCTCTGCCGAGTTCTCTCCGCAGAAAAGCAACAATAGGGGCAAGGCGGCCAAGCAGGATGGGTGGTCCGGCGCTCACCTGATGGGTACCTCTGTAAAGAACAATAACAACATTGGATAACTATACACTAAATCTAAGATCAAGTCCTAAGAGTTCTTAAAAAGGATCCCACCGCCAACCCCGCCATCGGCGGGGCCAATGGCGGGGTTCTGTCCGGATTCCAGCTCTTGTCCGTGGTCCGCTTGTTCCAGCAGTAGCGGTATACCCAGATGCTGACAGCCAGTCTGCCTCCACAGGATCGGAAGAACAACGACGAAGCTACGAGAAATAGGTAACATATTCATACTGCTGTTGTATTTATCTCATTGGTAAGATAATGAATAAACTACTATCATGGCAAGTAAAATACGCAATAAAGCAAGTCTAATTACAGATCTGATTTACACTTTGGCGTGAACTGAATTTGGGGAGTGGCGCGTCGTAGCGTTGCTACGGTTTGGTAAGATTGGCTTCGGACGGGAGACTTAACCCTCCGCCGGGCTCGCCGGCACTCCCCGTGG
>JACZSB010000440.1 GCA_022574435.1 Fidelibacterota bacterium | reverse complement strand
CCGATCCCGCAACCACCTTCAACCTATGGGGGATGCGTTCGTTAAAATCAGTAATCTCTGCCGGCTGCTCGCCTTCTGAGAGTCTATAGACCTCTTGGGTCAGCATATCGATGAGGGCTATTATCGGGAGTGGATTTCCTTCTAATGAGTACGTCAAATGGATCGGCCCTGATTCGCCCCTTGTGCTCATGGCCACATCCCATACACCATCCAGAACCTGAATGGACCGGATATCCGAAGTCCTCGGCACGCTATGTTCCCGATCGCTCTCGCCCACGGTCATGGATAAATGCCCATCTCTGACGGTGGGCGGTTCAGGGTGATCGTAGTCATCCAGTCCCTCGGTAGCATCGGTCGTGCGACCAATGATATTGCCGGTATCAAAGTAGTCCTGGCCCTCGGCCGTCAAGTTGAGGAGCCATCCTGGGGCGGCTTTGGAATTGTCCTGGGCCAGGATAGATTTACTCAGGGCTGACGATCTAATTTCTAATGTCTGCGTCTGGTCCGTGTTGTTATAGATAATGTATCCGCCCCAGGGTTGGAACGTCGTCTGCACCTGCCCCAGAGACCAACCCTCCTGGCCGCCGGAACCGAAGGCCCCATAGGTGTAAGGGCCAATAAAAGTGGACGGGTTGGCATCCATCGCCACCACGAAGGGATAGGGGGCCGAGACTAAGCGCCACTTGCGCGGTTGCATGGTGATGGATAGCCCGGTGAGGTCATAGGACTGGCCCGCTCCCAGGCTGAAGTGGACGGCTTGCTCACTGCTCACCTGCTTCAGGAAATAACTCTCACCTATTTCAAAACTATTTGCCTCCTGGTAATCACCCAATCCAGGACCCACATACCTGAATATATTCCAGGTCAAATCGGAGGTCGCACCCCCCAGCATGTCCCCGATGGTGCCCAGGACCGTCTTATTGTCGAGATTCCCCGGCAGGGAGATCAGCCGCCATTTCTCGTAGGGGAAACCATCGGAAAATGCGCTGCCAGCCAGCATAGTTGTGAGAGTGCCTGCTGAGAAATTAACCTGAACGGAGAGACTATCGGAGCGACTGACATTCCCAAGGCCGTCTTCGGCGTAAACATAGTAGGCGACTCCTGAAGCGGTGACTGCTGAACCGGGGATTGTACCACTGTACTTATCACCGCCTTGACTAACCATTGGCAATTCGACATAGTTGGCCAGCTCACCCGGTGCATAATACAGCCTCACTAGACGAGTCCCGGCGGCGTCGGTGACGGTGGCAGATACGGTTATCGGGTCACTCATATTGGGGTCGGGTGAAGCCTCCAGGCTTTCAATCGTCGGCCCCTCGGTTTCGGTGGACCGCCCGATAGCGAACTGGCTGAAGCCGGTGAGACCGGCAAAGGTGACGGTGCTGTCGGTGGCACTCGCACCGTAGGATGCAATCTCCCAGGGCAGTGTGCCCTCACTGTCGCGTCGGAGCAGGAGCAGCCGGACGGACTGCTGCTGATCCTCAGCTGTGAAGGCGGCCGTCCCCAGGTTGAGAGTCAGATCCAGCGTGAAGCTCCCGCTGCCTGAATGGGTGATAATCCAGTAGCGCTCTGCCTCCAGCGTGACGTCGACGGGGAGCGTCCCGCCCGGACCCGCTGGGATCGCCTGGACCTCAATCGTGTCGGCCCCGCTGTGGCTGGTGAAGTTCATGGTGAGGCCCGTACCCGTGAAGGCTACTGCTCCCACGCCCGTTACAATCTCCATGTCGGTGACGATCACCACCTCCACAATGGTCAGGAACTGGTCCACCGCCACGTGGCTGGTATCCCAGACAAACCCGCTGGGCCACTCGATCCTGATGGTGTCAATGCTGGTGGCATCCCCCAGGCCGAACTCGGCGTTCAGGCTGTTCTGGCTCAGATACCCTGTTTGGCCTGAGATCTCAGTCAACTGCCAGCTGGGGCTGCCGCCAATAGTGGCTTTCAAGCTAACCCTGGCCCCAATGGCGGACACGTTACTCTGAGTGCCCACCAGCGCCAGGTTGATCCAGTGGTTGGCGTTACCGTTGTTGGCGTACAGAAAATTGTTATGGTTGAGGCCGGCGGTGGTCACGAACAGGTCCAGGTCGCCGTCATTGTCGTAGTCCCCCCAGGAAGAGCCAGCGGACGAGGTAAAAATGGTGACCACCGGGCCGGTGGTGACGGCGGTAAAGGAGCCGTCGCCGTTGTTGGCGTACAGGAAATTGCGCTGGGTGTTGTCGTTGGCCACGAACAGGTCCAGGTCGCCGTCGTTGTCGTAGTCCCCCCAGGATCCGCCAACTGAAATCCCCCCATCGGTGACCACCGGGCCGCCGGTGACGGCGGTAAAGGAGCCGTCGCCGTTGTTGGCATAGAGGAAATTGTCCGGATTCTCGTCG
>JACZSB010000439.1 GCA_022574435.1 Fidelibacterota bacterium | reverse complement strand
AACGGACGCTTGGGGAGCGGTGCTACTCATTGCGATTTGTTAGGCCATGCGGGTTGGCCGGTTTCACCAAGCGATCGTTCGTACGGGCGGTAGTGGGGTATTCTCCGACGCGAATCATGAAATTGCCAAGCTGGGTGATCAGTATCCTGGGCATGAAATAGTCTGCATGGACTGGGGATTTAATGCGCTCATCATCTCCCTTTCGGACAACCGGGCGGAAGTTCGCCGGAATTATTATGAATTCAGTCGAATGAGCGTAACCGAATTGGCGGAATCATTTACGGAGAACCGGCTGTACCTGTTCCACTCGGAGGAGTATACACACATCGATGGCCCCCGGGCCGACTTTGAGGCCGCCCTGGAACTCGTATCTGCCAATGTTGACACGGTCCGGTGCTTCTACCAGCGTGACGGCAAGGAGCAGGCCTATCTGCTTCGGGTCGTGACGGGCGAGAGGGTTATCTATGGGCGGCTTACTGCTGCCGGCAAAAGTATAAAGGGCTAATTTCAAGGAATGTCTGACACCTTGCCACATGAATTAAAAATAGCCCGGGAAGCTTCCATCGGCCTGGGGGGCAGCGCTCTGGGTAGCGTGCTGCGATATACCTTTAATGTCCTGGTCGCCCGTTTTCTGGGCATGCACTTCCTGGGCTTATATGCCCTGGGCAATGTGGCAGTGAATGTTGCAGCGGTCTTTGGCCGGTTGGGTCTTGATATGGGCTTATTACGTTTCCTCGCCCGTTTCAAAGCCCTCAAACAGGAGTCGTTGATCAATGCTACCATCAAGCGGGCGGTGATTATCGGGGCCATCAGCGGGCTGTTGATATCTATCGCGCTGATCATGGGGACGGATGCGCTCAGGGGACGCATTTTCCAGCATTCCCCGCCCGAAGCCGGGGTCCTCTTCAAATGGTACTTTGCCACTATCCCGCTACTGATCCTGACCCAGGTGCTGGCGGGCGCCAGCCAGGGTTTAAAGGTACTCAAACATAGAGCCCTGGTCTTAAATATTATCCCCGCAACTGTGTTGTGTTTCGGCTTTCTGGGGATGTTCTTCTGGGCTTCACCCCTGGAGTCATTAGTGGTGCCCTACCTGGCCTCACAGATAGTGGCCTTCGGTGCGGCCGTATGGTTCATCAGGCAACTCATGCCGCGAGAGGACCACCGGGCGGCTCAACCTCCACCGGGTCTGGTAAAGTTCTCGCTGCCTTTGATGTTCGCTTCCCTGATCGGTATCCTGATTCACTGGAGCGACATTCTCATGTTGGGAATACTCACCGACACCGGGACAGTGGGACTATATCAACCCGCCGCCCGGACTGCGGGATTAATAGTCGTTTTTACGACGTCCTTAAGTGGAATCTGGGCACCCATCGTCTCGGGCCTTGACAGCCAAAATGAGCACCACCGGATTGCCGTACTGCTGCGGTTGATAACCCGCTGGAGTATCGCTATCGCCTGGCCTTCGTTCCTGTTTCTGATGCTTTACGGCTCGAAGGTAATGTTGCTGTTCGGTGCGGAATTTCTAGCCGTGGTACCGGCACTTCAAGTGCTGGCACTGGGACAATTGGTGACCATATTTGCATTGGGGAGCGCTAACGTCCTGATAATGACCGGCCACCCCAAAATAGCCATGATAAACAATACCTTGACTTTAACCATCAATGTAGTGGCCAACCTGGTGCTGATCCCGCGGATGGGGGTTATGGGGGCGGCGCTGGGCAGCTTGATTGCCTTAAGCGTGCTGGCGGTGGCCCGCCTGGTGGAAGTGTTGGTTATCCATCGGCTGCATCCCTTCGCTGTTCACCAATTGAAGCCGTTGGTGGCCGGGCTGGGAGCCCTGGTGATTGGGATGGCCCTAAATCGAGTAATTTATAATTGGCATACCATCCTTGTCCTGCTGGTGGCCGTCCTGGTCTTTACCGGCGTATATTTTAGCTTGCTGTATGCACTGAGACTGGAGCCGGAAGACCGGGAGGTACTACGAGCCTTCCAGCGGAAATACAATAGGTGGCGAATTTGAAAAACTGGTTGGAGACAATGAGTAAACCACGGTTACTAATGCTATTATTCTGCCTGATGCTCCCGGCAGGATTATACCATCAGGTGCTGATCGGGGGTTATATCTTTGGCGGGCCGGATTCACTAAACCCGTCGGCATATGGGCAAGGTTTGCGGGCCGTGAAAGCCCTGACCGGGGAAGAGCCGGCCTGGCTATCTACTATTTTCTCAGGGATGCCCCGTTATCATTCCTTCACCAGAATTTCGCAGTTATATCTACCGCAGGTGATCAAGACGGCTATGGTGGCCATTGGTGTATCGGGCTTTTGGTTCTTTATCCTGCACGTCATGTTTGGGGGTGCCGGTTGCTATCTATTGGTGAGGTACTT
>JACZSB010000002.1 GCA_022574435.1 Fidelibacterota bacterium | reverse complement strand
ATGTCACTGCGGGCCGGCTCGAGGGGCTGGATAACCCGGTCTGGCGTCTGGGCGGCGAGTTCACCCTACCGCTGGGTATCCAATTCCGGCTGGGGGTGGATGAGGGTAAAACGGACTACGCCCGGGGCGCTGCCTATTCCGATCTGCTGTCGGGGTTTTCACTGGGGCTGGGATTAGTCACTAACCGTGGGCATCTTGACAGGCGGCTTACGGTGGATGGGGCGGTGAAGAACCTGGGACCGTTAGGCCTCAGTAGCGCATTCGCCCTGGGGCTGGAGTTTTAGTCGGCCGGAAGCTTTTCAGGAGTTCCCCCGAAATATTAAACCTCTCTACCACTAATGGCTAATCGTGGGATTACGTTCCGTTTAACCTCACCCCAGACACTTCGTGTCGCCCCTCTCCTTAAGGAGAGGGGGCGGCCGCAGGACGGGGGTGAGGTTCCCCTGGCCAAGGGATCCCTTATTGAATAACAGTTTCTTCCACTTGTCATTATATACGATTCCCAATAGATTATTGCACTACAGGCTCACGTATTCAATTTTCGGGGAAACTCCTGGTGCATGCATTATCTACGATGGCCGATGAGTTGCGTGAGCAAATCATTTTGTCGCCAGTCCTGAAGGGAACCGCTCACCGGAAGATAGCACGCCCCACTTCCAGATCGGCACCCGGCGCTTCAATTGATCCACCATCCAGGTCACCGCCTCCAGGGCAGCTTCCCGATGCCGGGCCAGGGCCACCACCCGCAATGAGACTGCCCCCACCGGCACCTCCCCTATCCGATGATGGCAGGTAAGGTCCAGAAGGGAATAGCGGCTGGCCGTTTCCTCACCGATGGCGCGCAGCTCGTGGTCGGCCAGGGAGGCATAAGCCTCGTAATACAGGGCCACAATCTCCCGGCCCTGCTCCCGATCCCGCACCCGGCCATGGAAAATTACTTCTGCGCCTGTTTCGGTCAGCCCCTGAGCTTCCGCCAATTGCGGCAGCGGTCCTTCCACCAGTTCGGTCATCACCATCTTCAACCCCCCTGCACGGGTGGAATCAGGGCTACCTCGTCACCGGCCTGGAGGATGGTATCATCGGTGGCAAACTGCCCATTAACGGCCACCCGCATGGGCATTCCGGCCAGGCGCTCCTCAAGCATTTCCCGGATATGGCCTACCAGGTCGGCGGCGGTGGAACCGGTTGCCAAGGTGATGGTCAACTTCCCGCTGCCCAGTGCGTGCCGCAGGTGGGAAAAAAGTAGCACGGTGATTTTAACCTCCGGCCCGGTCATGCTTCCCCCGGCAACATAGTCCAGGGCAGCAACCGGACGGAGATTTCCGCCCCTTCCTCAAGCGGGCCTTCACCTGGTGATGCTGACAGGATGCAATTGGCCTTCAGGGTGGTGGTGAACATGTGAGAGCCGCGCTTCCCGGAGGGCCGCACCATTAGACGGCCAACCTGCACCCAGGCCTCCCCGAGCAGGAAGCGCCAGAGCTTCCGCTCCCGGGGATAGGGGGCTGATAATGTCCCTCGCAGTTGGGGCCTGGGAGCTAAACCCTGGAGGCTCTCCAGCGCGGGCCAAATGAACTCCATGAAGCAGATAAATGCCGACACCGGGTTCCCCGGTAAACCGAACACCAGGGTGTCAGGGCCGGTACCGAAGTAGAGCGGTTTGCCCGGCTTCTGAGCCACCCGCCAGAACCGCTCCCGGATGCCCTGTGACCGTAAAACTTCCCGAACATGATCGAAGCGCCCCATGGATACACCACCGCTAACCACCACCAATTTAGCCTGTTCCAACGCTTGGGCGACACTGTCCCGCTGAGCCTGCTGGTCATCAGGAACGGTCTCAGCCGAGATTATAGTAGCCCCGGCCAGCTCCGCCAGGGTCCGCAGCACCGGTAGATTGGAATTATATATCATCCCCGGAGATAAGGGTTCTCCCGGCCGGACCAGTTCGTTACCCGTGGTGATCAGGGCTACCGGGGGCCGGAGATAAACAGACGCTGTATCCAAACCGCAGCCCGCCAGGATGCCCAACTCACCAGGCCCAAATCGAGCACCCGGGCTCAGTAGCAGCTCCCCAGCTGGGATTTCCTCACCGGCCTTACGCATGTTTTCTCCAACCTGGGGAGCATGGTAAACCTGCACCGGCTCCTTTTCGAAGCCGCTGGTATCCTCCACTTTGACCACGGCATCGGCCCCCTCAGGGATGGCCGCTCCGGTCATCACCTGCCGGCATTCTCCGGGACCGACGACCCCCGGCTCCCGGGCCCCGGCTGCGGTGACCCCCACCAAACGTAGAGCGATGTGATTTTGTCTGTCGGCGCGGGCCAGATCGGCGGTACGTACCGCAAAGCCATCCATGGCGGAATCTGTGTACCGGGGCCGGGGAAAGGGGGCCAATATAGGCTCGGCCAGCACCCGGCCGGTCAATTCGGCCAGGGGGACCAGTTCCGACGTTGGAACGGGGACGGCGGCCGCCACGATTTTCCGGGCTTCCGGGACGCTCTTCATAGCAGTTGCCCCCCAATTGACACCAAGGCCATCAGGATCACTACCCCCATAATTAGTTGCACCGACCGGGGCTTGAGCCGGGCGGCGCCCAGGTACGAGCCGATCCCGGCGCCCACAATTACGGCCACTACCAGCGGCACAATCAGGTCAGGATCAAACGCTTGCCGGTTGAAACGGGCAATCAGTCCCATGGCCGAGTTAACCCATACAAAAACCGCCCCGGCCCCAGCCGCCTCCTGCTCCCTGGCCAAACTTAACATAATCATGAGGGGTACCAGCAGGATACCGCCGCCGATACCCACTGTACCGGCTACAAATCCCAGCGCAGCGCCCGAGGCCAGCATGGTTGCCCGGCGCCCGAGATGATTGAGGTGCAAGTTAAAGGTGACTTCGCGCCAAAGATAAATGCGCACCGCCACGAACAGCAGCGTAATAAATAGCAGCCATAGGAAAGTTAGCCGGGACAACTGCAGCGATCCGCCCAAATAAGCCATAGGTAGCGAGGTGATCAGGAACGGCCAGATCAGGTCGAAGCGGATGTGGTCGTGGCGGCGGAAATTGTAGATTCCCACGCTGGTGACCACCAGGTTGAGCGACAGGGAAATGGTGGGCAGTTGTTGGTGGTCCATACCGGTGAGCGCCAATATGGCCACGTAAGTGGAGCCTCCACCCAGCCCCACCGCGGAATAGACCAGGGCCACCACCATGAAGATCAGGGGCAGCAGGAAAGTAGTCATACTGGTGAGTTGGCGGGGCTAATCGCCGTGCCCGGCGCCTTTTTGCACCTCAAAGGCGTGGAAAATGGCCGGGATCAGTACCGTCAAAGCGTCCCGGCAGGCGGCCGAGCTGCCCGGAAGAGAAACGATGATCCCCTTACCGGCTGTCCCAACCGCCAGTTTGGAGAGCATGGCCAGGGGGGTTTGGGTGCGCCCCACGGCATGCAGGGCCTGCTCCACCCCCGGCAAGCGGTCGTCCAGCAGCTGCTCCAGGGTGGGAATAGTAATATCCCGGGGACCCAGTCCGGTGCCTCCGGTGGTAATCAGCAGTTCAATACCTTTATCGAGGAATTTCCGGGCGGCGGCTAACAGTTGGTCAGGCTCGTCTGGTACCACCAACACGGGGTCCACCTGGCAACCTGCCAGCAGAAAGCCCTCCCTCAGGAGGGCCCCGGAACGGTCCTGGCGCTCACCGGAGGCGGCGGAATCGGACACGACTAGCACGGCCGTCCGGGGACGGTAGGCCGGCTGATGCGATGATTTCCCCCCTTCCTTGCGCACCAGGCGGATATCACCGATCCGCATACTACGGTCGATAGCCTTGCACATGTCATAAATGGTCAGAGCAGCCACCGAGACGGCGGTCAACGCCTCCATTTCCAGGCCGGTCACCTCGCGGGCCTTGACGGTGCAACCGATGGCGATTCCGTCATCGCGGGCCGTGAACTCCAGGTCCACCCAGGTCAAGTTCAGGGGGTGGCACAGTGGGATCAGGGTAGCAGTCTGTTTGGCGGCCGCCACGCCCGCCAGTCGGGCCGTGCTCAACACGTCGCCTTTGGGCACCTGCCCCGAATAAAGGGCCTCCAAGGTTTCCGGTTGCAGGCTGATGAACCCGCTGGCCTCCGCTATCCGGCTGGTCACGGGCTTGTCACTGACGTCCACCATGCGCGCGCGGCCCCGGCTATCCAGGTGGGTCAGTTGGCGATCGGGTTGGTCGCGGTCCATCTACGCCCGCCTCTAGGCGCCGAGCCGGATCATACGTTTGCGGACACTCCCAAAGAAGTTGGCGCCCTCCGCTATAACCGGTAGAATCTCATCGGTCCGGAGCGACTTATGGGCCGCGACCAACGGGATGCCGTCTTCCGGCAGGCCGTATAAACAGAGCAGATTGCACCGTGCCGTCAGGACCATCCCTGGATAATCGAAAGTGCGTCCACGCCGGTCAGCCGGCGCCTGAGATGGCGGGGGAGTAAACCTAGCGGCCGTCCAGAGAGGGCTGGTGGCAAATGTCATGGCTTGAGGAAATACCCGGCCGGTTCGGCCAAATTGAATTCACGAATGATTATATTTAGCATATCCACTATTGGCCCCAGGGAAAACCGAGTTTAACACCGGTCGCCACCGAAAGCCACCGCCTAAAGATTCAAACCAGGTCTCGCGGTTGGTTCGGGCGTCATGATCTCAGACTTTAAAATATTAAAGTTTTTTTGGTTCCAGCCGATAAGGGTAACCGCAGGAGGTGCCGGCGAACCGGCATTCCTGGCGCTGAACCGTAAAAACAGTTAGATAGCTTTTAGAATTATGCAACTGACCTCCATAACTGGTCCGGCAACTCAGACGGACCAGCCATCACGGCATACCGGGCCGACTGACGGTCCTGAGCGCCCAGCCCGTTTGGCCGCAGGAAGGCAGGAGTTATCCCCCCGGGAGAAGCGGAAATTGGCCGAGCTAAAAGCGACGGATGCTGCGGTCCGGGACCATGAGCGCGCGCATTTGGCAGCTGCGGCTCAGTACGCCCGGGGTGGCGCCCGCTACCAGTATGAGGTCGGTCCCGATGGCAATCGCTACGCCGTACGCGGCGAGGTCCAGATTGAAGCCAGCGCGATCACTAATAATCCCGGAGCCAATATACAGAAGATGCAAGCCATAAAACGAGCGGCCCTCGCTCCGCGGAATCCTTCCCCACATGACCAACGAGTGGCTACCCAGGCCGCCAGGGCCGAGATGGCAGCCAGGGCTGAGCAGGCCCGGGCTCGCGTCGCACAAACCAAAGCGCAAGGCCGTACAAACGGCAATGCACCGCCCGGCACACCGGCCGAAGCCCCGCTCATAAACCAGTTCGTATAATCACCGAAGCCGCGAGGCAATCATACCCAACGGTGAGTTGGGTTCAAGACAGCACCCGGCGGCGTAAGAGAGCCTCAATCAGCGGAATCGTATCGGTTACAGTTCTTTCAGCGCACCACTGAAGAGCAGATGGGCCATTTGTGTAGCCCTTTCCGGATCTTCGGCGATGTAGTTCATCAAGGTGTGCTGTTCATGGGTGAAACTACTATCACCTACCGAATAAATCTGCACGCCACTTTCCGGAGAATAGGTGTAGGTGGCGCCCTTCTTCGAATCCCCCACGCCGGTCAACAGCCAGGACGGGTTGATGTTCTGTCGCTCACAGACCTTTTCCATCATGTCCATGGTGGGACGCTGCCGGTCGTTTTCGTAAGCATTGATGGTCTGGCGACTGACATTGAGGACCACCCCGAATTCCTCCTGGCTAAGCCCTGCCATTTTACGGATCTGCCTAAAGCGTTCGCCATATTGCCAACTAAAATCACTCATAAGACTATTTTAACTCCCTGTCTACAATAGTGTTCACGGTCTTTACCAGCATGTTAGACTGCCTTTAACCTGTTCTCGGTCGAATAGAAATTCACATTCGGCCCAGGTTGATGGTAAAACCTCCCATGGCAATTTATCCAGAAATTGGGCGATAGTCTAGAAGTATATAAGTCTGTTAGAATATTAAGATACCCCGATATATATTATTCACAGAGTAAGGCAGGCATTGGCTTTACAACTACGATCCCAGCCGATAGTAACTGATATTTGGCAACCGGACCTTGTTGTGTAATTAATCTGAATTCACTTGCTGCAATCAAGCCGCCATTTCGCCATCACCAGACTGGGCGTATAGAGCAGCCTGGCTGAGGCAATATTATCGTCAAATGACTTAACCTCTGCTCCCAACGACTGAGCACCCTGCACCGTACCTTCTTGTGAGCCGGTATCCACCACCAGTTGTTAGCCACACCCTTGATGTTTATCTGGACGGCAGGAGGATAATGCCACTTCGTAACGCACAATCATGCACATTTAGGCGTCCCCTGAGCCCTGTTATTCCTTGGCCCGCAAACTGCGCTGGAGGACCTGCTGTAGCCGGGCAAACAGGTCCCGATTTTGCTCGAAGACATACTCCAGCACCAACTGAAAATTGAAATTTTGCGGCTTCAAGATAGTTTGCACATTCACTACGCTGGTCAACAGGGCGCGACTCCCATGACCGGCCTCCACCTCCCAGATAAACAACGCCGGCCGGAAGAGGCCGTTTTCCAGGGACAAATGATACTTGCGCTGGCTAAAGAAAGTTTCCATTGCAGCCAGCTGGGCGGAAATGGCTTCTTTCCGTTGGCCCGTAGATAACAACAGTCGCCCCAGTGGCAGGCTGAAACGGCCATCGGAGACCATGTTGTTGAAGATCGTCCAGAGCGATTGCACCGTTTTATCAGGCTGGAATTGGCCGGACAGCAGGGCCTCACAGAACATGCCGATCAGGCCGTTGGCCGCATCAGGTTCGGCAAAAGCCGTATCCGCCTGACGGCTGATAACATTCAAACCTTCTTCCACCGCATCGTGCGACTTTTGCCAATCCTGGAGCTGCCGGGCCACCCGGGCCAGATGGTACCAGTAGCGAATCGAATTGGGATCACGATTGAGCTCTGCCTCGATGCTACCCAAAGCCTCCTGCAATTCCCTTTCCTCCGGGCGCGGTTCCCCCAAACTGACCACCGCCACCGTAGGCATTATTTCGGTCACCGGTGGTTGCTGTAACTGCTGGCCGGCGAGCTGCAGACTGTCCACCAACGTTGGATATATGGCATGCTGCCAATGTATACCCCTATCGCTTCTAATCAGCCGGGTTTCGAAGTGGTGGTTATCAGGCTCAGACAGTCTTATGATGGGGAAGTCAAAAGCAATGGCCTCGGTATTACCGAGGATCTTCAGCAAAGTTTGTTGATCGTCCAGATGCAGCACTTCCGGCTGGTTGAGGAATAAGGCCCAAATAGTGTCGACCCGATCCAATACCCGGTTGAGCAAAAAGGCATGGTCAGGATTTGGCGGAACGTGCAGGTAGTCGGCATCGTACTCAGAAGCCAGGTGCTGCACTGTTTTAGTGCCCTGGCCAACCGCCTCCAGAACCACCATCCGGGAAACCAGCCGATTGACCGAGTGCAGAACATTGGCCAGGTTCCCGGTGCGATGCTTTACCACCAAGCAGAGGGTGATATCGCCCAGGGACGGTTCCTCCGGGTACTTCAACGGCGGATTTTATTCTCCAACCCTCGTAACTCCTTAACTAAACTGATTTTGGCCAACTGGTCTTGGAATAGCTCTTTATTGTTGATCGCGTAGGACGGATCGCCATCCTTGGGTTGGAATTTTTCCAACAGACCGACCTTGACAAAGTTGTCCAGGAGAGGCTGGTAGAGCCCGATGGGATTCTTATATTTCTCCTTTACCCGTTCATCCATTTTGGAGGCGGACATGTCATCGGGCACGTCCGGATCCTGAACAAGCGCCGACAGCACTTGCAACAGCTCCACCTCGTGCCGGCTTTTAAACCGGAATTCCTCCGACATGGTCTTGATCAAACCGGATTCGATGAGCATCCTCTCCTTGCAGAAACGAGCCAGTTGAAACAGCTTTTCGGTGTTATCGAACACCAGTACCCGGCCCGCATCAATCTTCCGGGCTACTTCGCAGAGTTTACTGTCGATAAACCGCATAATAGTTTTACTCACCAGCTCTTCTTCAAGGCCCAGGATAAAAGCCATCTTGCCTGCGGTTTCATTTATCGGCAATATGACCCGGTCGGTGGCATCTTTATCGCCCGATTGAACCAGCACAGCCAGTAGATTGAGTATCTGGCGGGCGGCGCCCTGGGTGAGCAATATACTCTGGAGGCGGGTGGCAGAACGCAAGCGGTCCACTAAAATGGCAAAGAAGCTCTGCATCCAGCCCGGCACTTGGGACAATCGGTCATGAAACATCTCCCGGCTGATCTCGAGCATCACGGTATCACTAAGTGTGGTGGCGGTGGCCGATCGGGGTTCCCGGTCGATGATCGCCATCTCTCCGAAGATCGAACCCTTATCCAATGTGGCCAGTACCGTTTTCTGATCCCCCAGCAATTTGGTGATTTCAACCTTACCTTCCAGGATAATGAACATGGTCTGGCCGGGGTCACCGTCCTTGAAAATAACCTGCCCCGACTTGTATTCTCTCTTAAGTTGCTGTTCCAGGAATCCCATTTTAGTCAACCCTCCACCAATTAGTCGTTTTCAACCTGGAAATAATAGGTGCGGAAACTGCCAGGTGCTATTGATTTCTTGCCATGTTCCGCAAAAACTGTCGGCCCTGCTGATGATCCGGTTTCGCCCGCAGCAACACTTGTGGGGGTCAATGTACTATGAGACTCCACCACCATTGAGGTGCATGAATATTCCGGTATTAAATGTAATACTGAATCTGGCCGAGGCAATCCGATAGCTAACATTACCATCCTCCGATTAGCCCAGTAGCGCCGGTGACAACGATATGATATATTAATCAACCAGCGGTGGGCCGCCCAACAGCTTAGTGAATTTAGAGGTGATTATAGCTACGGAATAAAATTAGACAGTTATTGTCGATGGCAATCAGTGGTGGGAATTGCGCCGGGCATCACTAAAAGGGTGATCGAGGCCTTGTGGGGTGAACTGATGCGCGATTGCCGTACCGGGTATGTTACGCTTTTCACCGAAGCATTGCAGAAGCTCCCACAGCGGTCCTACTGCCATGAAACTGTCGTGAATATTAGATGCGAGATTCTGTGGACGGGGTTCGGCTAACTGGGCCTGAAATCATTTATCGAGCTGCGGGGAGCCCAGGCTGCCCTCAACGTTGAATTCGTCTGTTAACTGCTTGAGCAACAGGTTGGTGGCCTTGCTAGCCTGCGCTGCAGCCAGGTTCTCGGCCTTGATCTTGAGGTATATTTCTTCCCGGTGAATAGGTACCTGAGGCGGGGCGGTAATCCCAACTTTGACCTGGCCGCCGGACTGGTCCAGAATAGTGACGATGATGCCATCCCCGATGCGGATGCTTTCGCCGTTCCTGCGAGTTAGTACCAGCAACTTTAACGGTCTTTCCGAGGAGGGACTAAGTTGGTCAACGGTTCATCCAGGCGCAATTCGGGGTTGTCTAGGAAGACCTGGAATCCCCGCCGGGTCTGTGAACTTATCACGACCGGGGCCTTTGTATTGACTGTGATGGTCCCGGCTTCGGGGTCCACCCGTATTACACAATAGGAATCAAATTTTTCTTTTGTGGGATCCCCGATCTGGTTGAGCACCTCCCGGCTGATTTCCGGCAGTAGCTGCCTATTGAGCAGCAGGCAATCGATCACTGGCAGCGATACATCCGGGTCATCCAGCGACCGTAACCAGAGAAACGGGCGCAGATCGGCGCGGCTGACCAGTTCAAATTTCTTATGCTCTTCAAACCCCGGTATGCCGGCCGGGAAATCGGCCGGTTCGGAGGATGTTTCCCACTCCGGTTGGGATTGCTTGCCGGTTGGTTTGTCCGCCATGCTTACAGGAAGTCGAGGATGCTCAGGCTCATTATTCTGGCACTTGATTCCAGGGCGGCGCGGAAGCCCAGCTCCTGTGAGTTAAACCGCAATATCGCCTCGGTTAAATCTACATCTTCCGACTGGGAAATGTGAGCTCTTAAATTGATTTCCGCCGTTTCGAGATTATCCCTGGTAAGCTCCAGTTTCTTCTGGCGGTTGCCCGAGGAGGCCATGGCGCTGAACAGGGCCTTCATGGAATCTTCAATCTGGCCCATGGCGTCGGTCATAGCGCTGTTGTCCTCGGCAATAATGCCCTCGCGCAAGGCAATGGTAGCATGGAATACATCCTCGAACTCACTGCCCACTGTATTTACCGAAATGAATATATCAGGACCGACCTTGCGCAGCAACTCGCCCTCGTTCCCCTCGTAGGTAACGGTAGAGCCGTCATAGCTGAATGGCTTGGTATTGAGCGTGATGGTCCCACCGAACAGATATTTACCCAAAAACTTGCCATTCGCCAGGTCCAGCATCTCTTCCAGAAAAGAGTTAATTGCTTGAACGGCAACCGGTCGTTCGTCCGGATTGACATTGCCCACGGCACGCAGGCCATTGATTTGAACATCCATCAGAAGAGTGTAGACACTGTTGAGAGTATCTGAACTGGTACTGGCCCAGCCGATCCCGTCAGCGATATTATCCTGATACTGCTCATTGCGGGAAAGCAGGGTCTTAAGCCGGGAGGCCCTATCAAACTTGGCCGGTCCGTCGGACGAAGCCGACACTTCCTTGGTAGTGCTGATTTTGGTTTGGGCCTCCAGCAGGCGTTCCTGGCTGTCAGCCAGCGCCCTGATAATCTCCCCTTGCCGCATGTTAGTGGTTACCCGCATCTTTACTTACCTCCTTCTAGAATAGCCGTAATAGGGTCCTGGTGAGCTCATCGGCCATGGCCACCATCCGGGAGGCGGCGGTAAAGGCTTGCTCCAGCTGCATCATCAGGGTGATCTCCTCTTCAATACTTACTCCGGAAACCGATTCCCGCTTCAACTCCAGGTGCTCAACCACCTTCTTTTGACTGTTCCCTAAAAAAGTGGATTCCTGGATTCGTCCCCCCAGGTTAGCTATCATCGAGCGATAATGCTCCCCGAGGGTCTCCGAGCCGATGATCCGGGCATCCCGGATGGCCGAAATAGCCCGGGCGATACCACCGTTACCGGTCTCCCCCGGAGTATCGCTGGAGGCGATCAGATTGTGGTTACCGGCGATGACCGTATCGATATCGAAATTGGCGGCGCCCAAGATCCCCGCCGCAAAAAAGTCCCTCCCGGTGGCGTCGTCCAGGTTATAGCCGGTTTGGTGCAGGGCATTGACCTGGTCCACGATAGCCAGCACCTGAGTATCCATCCGTTCCAGAATGTCCCGGATATCACCGTTGTAAACCTTAATCAATCCGCCCAGGATACCGGAGGTAACATCCACCTCTATCGGCTTGGTATTGCCCATAAACAAAGTAATCTGGCCTACTCCCTGCTCATCGGCGGTGCGCTCCAGCCTAAAGTCAAAGCTACTGACCCCGCCTACGAGGTTGACACCTCCGATGGTGACAGCAGTATTTTTCCCATCCATATAGAACTGGATGTTGACCTCCTCGGAGAGTTGGTCGATGAGGCGGTTGCGGTGGTCGATAATATTCAGGTTGTCTCCCTGGTCGGCAGCATTCAGCTTAGCGAGCTGCTGGGCCAGGCTGTTGATCTTGGCTACCGAGGCCTGGATATCGTCATCGATGCCCCCTTGCAGGTTGACTATCTCCCGGTGGATCCGCCGGTAGGTAGTGGCCATGGTATCGGCTTTGTTAAATATGTCATCGCGGGCCACATTGTTTTCCGGGTCGTTTGACAGGCGGTCCCAGGCGTCCCAGAACTCGGCCGGCATGGCCCGCAAACCGGCCTCATTGTCGGCGGGCATAACCCCCTCGAGCTGGGAAAGGACCGACTCCTCGGTCTGGTACTGAAACTTCAGTGAATTCTGGCTGCGGAACTGCCGGTCGGTGAAAGCGTCCCGAATTTGCCGCAGGTTATCCGCATTGAGGCTCCCACCCAGGTTGAAACCGGCCAGAACCTGTGGCAATTGGGGCACCACATCCAAGCGCTGGCGGGAATAACCCTTGGTATTGACATTAGTAATGTTGGTCCCTGCGACCTGCATCCCCGACTGGGAAGCCATCATCCCTTGCCGGCCTAGTTCGAACAGCGTAGCGATGCCACCCATATTACACCTTCCCCTCGATCAGACGCGAGCCCATGGGGCCTTCCTGATCGGAACCGGTCGCGGAGTAGACCGGGAACTGGTCGGAGGAGCGCACCAGTTCACGGGCGGCGTCCCGAACGAAATTTATGGAGTAGTTCAGCAGGTAACGATTTTCCTCGTTGGTCAGCATCACCTGCTGATGGATTTGCTGCAGGGAGCTATGGATGTCCGAGAGACGCTCGGCGTATGACGATTCCACTACCTGGATCAACTGGCTCAGGGTGCGGATCTCCTCCTCCCCGCTCAGGGCCTCGCTGACTGCCTGGAAGGATTCTTCCCGGCTGGCCGCCGCCGCCTTGGTGCGGTTCAGGATGGTCTGCTCCTTGTGGACCGACTCCTGCAATTCATGCACTTTACCCTCGATTATACTGGTCTGCTTCTCCCGCAAGGCCAACAACAACGCGTTGTACATCTGCATCTCTTCCGAGAGGACCGTGATAAGTCGGGCGATCAGCCGATCATTTGCTGGACGATTTGACATCGATTCCCTTTCTCTGGGCGGGCATAATCAGGTTCTGCATTGTGGCTATATCACCTTTCTCGGAGTTATCCGAAACATCTTTAGACAGCAGGTCCCGGTAAATTATTTTCGCCAGGCCGATACCGCCCCCCTCAGACAATGCTTTCCCCATAACTTGGTCGAACATCAGGTCGGCCATGCCGCCGGTGGTCATGGAACCTTCCGGTATGGTTTTGCCCATGGCCCGGACCAGCTGGCTTAAGAAAATTGCTTCGAAATCGCGGGCCACCTTATGAAGTTTTTGATCCTTGATATCGGCTCGCCGTTTCTCAAGTGGCTGGGGACCATCGCTGGCCGGGAGTGGGATCTGTTTTGGTCCGAGACCTTGTACGGGCATTGTCAATCCCTACATTATGATCAATTTGGCGTTAAGAGCACCGGCTTCTTTGATGGCCTGGAACACGGCGATCACATCCCGGGGCTTGAAGCCCATGTCATTGAGCGCCGCTGCCAACTCGGCCACGGTGGCCGCTGATAGGATCGCCGCCTCACCTGCTTCTTCGGTGACCGTGGTCTGGCTGATGGGCACGGAAATGGTCTGGCCGCCGCTAAAAGAGGTGGGTTGGGAGAAATAGGGCGTGGTAGTGGTATGGATCTGTAACGAGCCATGGGATATCATCACCTCGCCGATAGTCACGTTGCCGCCTGCCACCACAGTCCCGGTGCGCTCATTAATCACTACCCGGGCATCCACATCCTGAACAACAGTCAAGGTTTCGATGCCGGCTACAAACGATGATAATTCGTAGGATTGGGTCAAAGCCGCGGGGAAGCTGATCTGCACCACCGAGGCATCCAAAGTGCGGGCCAGCGGCTCCACCGCCGGTGAAAAAATATTGATGGCCGCAGCGATCCGGGTGGCGGTGGTATAACTGGGTTCTTTCAACAGCAATTCCAACGGCTGGTCCAATTGCAGGGTGCTGCCCAGCACCGGCCGCTCCAGGGTGGCCCCACCGGGTACCCGTCCCACCAGGGCGTAATTCCGCCGTAGCCGTTCGCCTCCCAGGGTGGTGATGTTATATCCGCCCACCGACAAGGGACCCTGAGACAGGCCGTAATAGACACCGCGGGCATCACGTAGGGGCGTCATGAGCAGAAGGCCGTTCTCCAGGCTGCTGGCGTCTCCCAGGGAAGAGACGTTCACGTCGAAGGTGGCTCCTAATTTCCCGAAGCGGGGGGTGTTGGCGGTAACCATCACGGCCGCCACATTCCGGGTGCGCATAAATTTGCTGTTAACGGTCAGGCCGAACTCTTCGAGCATATTGGCAATACTCTGCACCGTGAAGAGGGTCCCACGGTTGCCCAGAGCCCGGTCGCCGGTACCGTTCAGGCCCACCACCAGCCCGTAACCGACCAACGCCACCTGCCTTACATTGCGGTAGGTGGTGATGTCTTTAATGCGGCTGATGGCCTGAGCCGGCAGCTGGTGCAGACCCAACGCCAGAATTAAAAGTAGGTATTTCAAACGTTTCATTATAGTGCAAAACTCCTGATTATGGCCAGGGCGCTGATACCACCCACATAGCCGATGAGGGCCAATCCCGCGCCACCCATTATCAGGTTGGCCAGCCGAGGGATAGAGCCGCGCTTTATATATTTTCCGGATAGGCCGGCTTTGCTATAGTAGATCTTGGTATCTACAATGTTGTAAGAGTAGATGGTATTGTCGCTACGGATATCCCTGGATCTGATCTGACCCTTGATGGTCATCAGGTTGCGTTCTCCGTTTATGTTGATCAATTTCGAACCGCTGATGGTATATAGGCCGGCCGCGGACACCTCGGTAATTACCGCTGCGATCCGGCCGGTGATCTGATCGCGCTGGGAAGTCCCTTCCCTGGAGTCCGAGGTGGTCTTCAGGGTGGACCGTAATCCAAAAACGGGTAGGAACCGCAACAGGTTTCCGTCGACTCCGCCCTCCACGTTCACCTTGTTATTATCGTTCTGTTGAGATTGGGATTCCCGCCGGGCGTTGGTGGTCTCTTGCACAAGTATGGTTACCATATCCCCCAAACGGCGGGCCTTATGGTCGGCGAACAGCGTCGGGGGACCATCCTGGGCCTGGACCGCCGTGCCAATCCCCAACCCGGCGAGGAGGATCAACCCCAGGGATAGAAATCTGTTGAAATTCTTCATTTATTCACTCCACTACAATAATGCCCGGCGCCGTCAGGCGACCGTAGAGCCGCTTGCCGGTTACCGCCGCGATGACCGGGATAATGTCTCCGATTTGGCCGCGACGGCGAGCCTTTCCCGGCGATATCAGGGTAATGTTGTTCCGTTGGTAGTAAATGGTAACTTTCTCTCCCCGCTTGACAGCCGGCGCCTCCTCGATATGATGATACCGTAGCAGCTCTCCCGGAGCGAGCCGGGCGCAAATCTGGTACCCCTCAGGCAAACTGGCAGCGGTATAATAGTCCCGCTCGCGCCGGTGCACCCGGGCGGTAGTGCGCTTGAACAGTTTGGGGTCCAGTGAATCACCCCGTTTCAGCGGCAGCTGGGCCTCCCAGCCATACACCAGGGCTACGGTCTCCACGGTGGCATAGATCCGCACGGGCCGTACGCCCGGCGGTGAGATTTCCATTGGAATGATATAGCGCCCGGCCGCCTTATCGGGCAAAAATGATCGCAACGGCCGGATGCCCGCATCGCTAGGGTATACTCCCAAGTTGGCGGGCAACTGTACCGCGGCTACCTCTCCGGACAGATTAGCATGGCGTAACCCGCCGGTAACATGATCCCTGAGAGCGGCCTCCAGCCGGCTATTGAACGCCTCACGGGAGGAGCCGCCCGATAATAGACCTGATGGGATAGCTAAGGCCAGTGCCAACAGACCCAGCCGGGCCGCCATGATAATTGAGGATGGAGCTGTGCGGGCAGAGATCATCGTCTGATGTTGTTGGCTACGGCCAGCATCTCATCGGCGGTTTTGACCGCCTTGGAATTGATTTCGTACGCCCGTTGAGCGATGATCATATTGATCATCTCCTGGACGACGTCCACGTTAGATTTTTCCAGGAAACCCTGGAGTGTGCGGCCAAAGCCGTTATCGGAGGCGAAGCCGATGGAAGGCGGCCCGGAAGCCACGGTCTCCTCATACATATTTCCACCAATGGCCAGCAGTCCCGCCGGATTGACAAACTTGGCCAACTCGATCTGGCCGAGCTCGCTGGGGGTTATCTCGCCGGATAGCAGCACTTCAATGATTCCATTCTCGCCGATGCTGACACTGGTTGTTTCCGACGGCAGACTGATCTCAGAGGCCAGCCTTAAGCCCGAGGAATTGACAATGTACCCATCGGAGTTGAGATGAAACGACCCGTCCCGGGTATAGGTGTAACTCCCGTCCGGCCGCAGCACCTGGAAAAATCCGTCTCCGTCGATGGCCATATCCAGGGGGTTGCCGGTATCGGCAATGGTCCCCTGGGCAAACGTGCGAAAGGTGGAAACGGCGCGGTTGCCGTGGCCAATCTGGATCACAGCAGGCTTCTCCCCTCCCAGACCGCCGCCGCCGGCGCCCGATACGATAGTTTCATAGAGCACATCCTGAAATTCCACCGAACTGCGCTTGAAGCCGGTGGTATTGACGTTAGCCAGGTTATTGGCGATCACGTCCAGTTGCAGCTGTTGGGCGCCCATGCCCAGGGCAGCGGTTCTCAGTGATCTGATCATAAATCCTCCTTAGCGGTACTCACCCAACTGAATGGCCCGTCCCAGAATCTGGTCCATGGCTTTGACCACCCGTTGAGTTGATTCATAATTACGTTGCAGGTCGATCATGGTTACCATCTCAACCACCGGCAAGACATTCGACCCTTCCAGCATCCCCTGGCGGATGTCGATCAGTTCCTGGTCCAGCTGGGTCATCAGGATATCATTGCCGACCTTGAATAGGTTGGAGCCGATTTTCTCCAGCGCTTGGAGATCGGCTACCTGGGCGATTGCCAGGGTATCAATAAAAACATCGTCCACATATAACTCTCCCTGCCGGGTCACCAGCACCTGGCCGGGAGTATCACCGCTGGCAATAATTGACATCGGTCCATGCTCGCCCAATACCAGCTCGCCCGCAGCTGTTTCCAGCATACCCTGGGCATCGACTTGGAAATGTCCGTTACGGGTGACGGCCAGCCCCAATTCGGTCTGGACCACAAAAAAGCCGGTACCGGTGATGGCAAAATCCAGGGAATTTGCAGTGTGTATCATTTCCCCTTGGGAAAAGTTGGTATAGCTCTTGGAGGCGCCCTGTTGGACGGCCTCCATATACGCGTCGGTAAACGCGGCGTCCCGTTTAAAACCGGTGGTGCTGGTATTAGCCAGGTTGTTGGCGATAATATCAGTACCGAACAGGTTTCTGGTCATATTACGGGCGATCCTGCCGAGATTAAAATCCATAGTTACTCCACAATTTCATGTCGCTGGCCAATATTGGTTCAAATGCCGTGCCAAACCCGGTGGCAGGACTTGTTTGACGGCTGCAAGCGGAATCTTTTCAGAGGAGAAAGGGTATTAGAGGGGTTATTCTGGTAGCGCCGGCTGGAGGGCCTCCGTACCTGGAAAGGGAAGGAAACTCTATTTAAATATCAGGTGGTAGTTTTTTCCCTTATGGGCAGCTTTGGGCTAATCAATTTTCAACATCTTAACGCCGGCGTGATATTCCTCCGCCTGGCTCGATTCCACGTTCTCCAAGGCTTTGGTAAGGCTCTCGATCTGCTTGGCAGCTGTCTTGATCTTGGCCAAGTTCGCGGCGAACTCCGGCAGGGCCTCGGGGCATTCCATGCTCAACAGATCGACGAATCCGATGATGACCGATAATGGGTTGTTGATTTCATGCTTGATCTTTACGACCACTTCACCGATGGCCGCCAGGCGTTCCTTTTCCACCAGGGCCTGTTGGGCCGTCCGCAGCTCTGCCAGCAACTCCTCAAGCCGACTGTTTTTCGCCTTAAGCTCATCCCGGAGCCGCAACTGTTCAACGATCATTGAAAGTTGCGATGCCAATTTCTGGAATTCCGGTTTATGTTCCTGCCGGTAGAACCCGGACCGGGAGTGTCCCAGGTTGAGCACCCCCAGCAGCCGGTCCTCGGACCAAAGAGGCATGGAAACCAGGGAGTGGAATCGGCTATCCCGGTTCTCCGTATGGATGGCCGAAAAAATCACGGGGGCATGTTGCGAAGCCACCCAACCGCTCAACCCTTCGCCCCGCTCGAAAGTGACCTCCACGATCAGGTCGACAATGCCCTGCCCGTGGGACTGGGATACTTCCAGCCGGTTAGTAACGGGGTCGTTAATAAACAGGGTGGCGGAATTGTAATCGATGACTTGTTCGAGGATTCCGAGGACTGCGTCGTAGGTTTCGTCACTGGAGAGGCTCTTCTCCAGGAGCGCGCCGAACTGGTCTAGATAATCTAGTCTGAGCATGCCGGCGCTTTGGGGCTGCGGTGATCAGGAGCGGCCAGCGGGGTCCTTTTCCAAATCGGCCATCAGTGTGGCCTCTTCAAAACTGAGGTCGCCATTGTGTTTCATCATATTCTGGGCGCGGACCGTAGCGGCATCCGCCATATCCAGCCGGGTGGAGCCCTTACCCTGCCGGGAGCCGAACAGGCGGTGAGTTCTCCGGCGGCGCATGAGAATAATCAACGGTATGCCGGTTATAAACAGGCCGGCAAATACGGCGGCGGCCCAGAACATGGCCCGGTATATCACATAACGATAGGGGGCCAGTTTGGCCAATACCGGTGGAATAAAACTTATCTTATGCGCTGCCGCCAGTTGTACCGTAGCGCCCCCTCCGGGGATAACATCCGGCTGGAACCGGCCGCCCGGCCATAAGGCGCTGATGGTCTCTTCACGGAAAATGCTCTCCTGGGGTAGGCGCCGGACGTACAAGTCAATGACGTACAGGCCCGACCCAACTTCGCGGAATTTCACTACTTCCTTAAAACGGGTCCCATAAACCTTAATCAACATAAGCTGCTTCTCAGGGAATTCCACTTTGATGTGCACCGGGATCAGGTAGCCTTTAGAATAGTTTCTAAGACCCACATACGATTTTTCGGAGGCGCCCCAGATTCTGATCTCGCACTGGCCCAAACTATCCAGCTCTACGTTTACGTGCCGGTTGCCGACACCGTCGATCAGAATCCGCCGGTAATGTTCCTGTTCGGCGGAGAAAAAAGCTATATACTTCCCTGAGCCGCCCTGGACGGACCCGCCCACCATTATGGCGGCCAGCAATAGAATTTTACTCAATGATGATATCGATCTGGTGTTCATCTGTTTCGGGGCCTTGATGGCCCGTGTCGTCCTCCGACTTTTCCTCTTCCGAATGCTGAGCCCCCGTTCGACTGGACAATTCCACTACGTCCCCTTTTTTTTGCTTCCTGCGCTCTTGCAGTTGGTCTTCCTGGCCGGAACGTTTCTCCTCCTCCAGCCGGTTATCATGAATACTGACGTTATCGGTATCCACCGGTTCCACCGGCTGGGTGGTAACCGGCACCGGTTGCGGCAATCCCTGGTTCGGATCGAGGATATCGATCATTTTAATTTGCCTCGCAGGTTGTCCATCGACTTACTCATGATCTGGGATACCCGCGATTCGGATATACTCAGCACCTTGCCGATCTCTACCAGGGTAAGGTTTTCATAGTAGTATAGAGCCAGAATCAAACGCTCTCTTTCGGGGAGCTCTTTGATCATGTTGACCAAACGGGCCTTCAGGTTCTCCATCATATAAGACTTCTCCGGGTCTTCAGATTCCACATCCGCCAGCAGATCAATCTGCCTGACGGAGCCTTCCGGTTCTCCCAGGACCGGATCGTCCAGTGAAAAAGTGGCATAGCTCAGCTGCCCAGCCACCAGTAAACTCGAGTGCTCGCTGGGAGAAATATTGGCTGCCTCGCAAACTTCATCAGGGAGTGGCTCCCGGTGGAGCTTCTGGGTCAGCTCTTCGGTAATGCGCTGTACTCTCATCAGGCGCTCGAGTTTAGTGCGGCTGAGGATGCGTACTTGCCGGATGGCGTCGATAACAGCGCCGTAGATGCGTTTATAGGCAAAGGTCTTAAATTTAACTTGCCGCGTTTCGTCGAAGCGTTCGATGGCCTCCAGCAGGCCGTGAATGGCGCTCTGTTCCAGGTCTTCCCGGGTGATGGCGTCGGTAGCGGGCAGGGTAACACGGTTGACCACGTAGTAGACCAGCGGCAAGAACTCCCGGATCGCCCGCTCCCGCAGGATGGGATCCTTGGTGGCGTAGTATTCCCGCAGGAGTGTTTCGCCATTATGTTCCCGGCTATCTGTAACGGTAGTACTCATTTCGTGTTATCAACCACTTCCAGGTCGGTTTCCGAATCCTTGATTTCGGATTCCGGGGGCTTGGGAATAGTGGCCCATTTCACTATAATACCGGCCGCCAGGAGCAATCCCAGCATCACCATGATCACCACGATGCTCCGGTAAAGGGCGATTCCCAGGCTCATGCCCCTGATCAGCAACGTGATCAAGGTACCCATCCCGATAATCAGGGTCAACTGGTAAATGGTCGAGCTCATTCTAGGCCGTTTCCATGACTTTACGCTTTTCCTTCAGCCGATCAAAGATATTTGAACGGCGGTCGAAATCCTGGCGTGGAAATTTCAGCAGCCGGTGGCAAACCAGCTGCAGGTTATTGGCCGCCTGGCTATTGGGAAATTCCGTCACGAAGGGCCGTTGTCGTATTACAGCCTGGCGCACGGCGTTATCTTCCACGATGGAGCCGCCGTAGTAGATGGTAGTTTTGAGGAACTTCTGGGTAATCAGGTTCAACTTTTTATGCAACTCCACCCCATCTTCGAGCGACGAATGGCGGTTGGGCACCAGGATCAATGGCAGGTCAGGCGCTTTCTGGCTGATCACCTTGATCATGGCGTACACATCCGAAACCGAGGCCGGCTCCGGGGTCACCAGCAGGATAACCTTGTCGGCTCCCAGCGCCATGGTGAGCACCGTCGGGGAGAGTCCCGCGCCGGTATCGACGATCAGGTAGTCGTAAAGGGACTGAATGGAAGAAAACGAATTGGCTAATACCTTAAGCATCCGGTCGTCGGCGTCCAGCAGGTCCAGATCACCGGAGGTGGCCGGCAATATGTCGATCCCTGAGGGATGGTGCATGATGATTTCATCAATTGTCTTGCGCCCTTCCACCAGGTCGGCCAGTGTATAACGGGGCGAAGCGCCCAGGATCACATCCAGCTTGCCCAGTTGCAGGTCGGCGTCCATCAGCAGGACCCTTTGCTTGCGCTGGCTCAGGAGGATACCCAGGTTCACCGCCAGGTTGGTCTTGCCCACCCCGCCCTTGCCGGAGGTGATGGTGATTATCTCGGGGAGGTACTGCTGCACCGCCGATGGGCGTTGCTTGTACTTGGGTTTGGCTGCCGGCTTCTGCACTTGGCTGGTCAGCACTTCAGTCTTTCCCGCCCGTGAGGGGTAATTGTTTTATGATCGCCTCCCCAACCTGGGTCGCCAGGCTTTGAGGCACTGCCTGACCGTTGGAAATGTATTTTAGGGGCAGTTTAGGATCGTCGGCCAATCCCAGTACCTTACCGGGACGGCTGGTTTCATCCAGCTTGGTGACCGCCAGGGCCGTCGGATGCACCCCCTGGTAGAGCCCCAGGAACAGCCATAACTCCTCAATGCCCATGTTGGCGCTTAGCACCAGGATTGTCTCGGTGGGTTTGAACAGGGCCAATTGGGTCTGCAGTGCCGGTAAGCACTCCTTGGACAGAGGACTCCGGCCGGGGGTATCCACCAGGAGCACCTCAAAGTCTGAGAGGTTCTTTTTGGCCCGGGGGATGTCATCCAGATGCTTGACCTCGACAATGGGAATCTCTAATATCTTACAAATGGACTTGAGCCCCGCGTTGGCCCCGGCCCGATAGATGTCGGTGGAGATGACCGCCAACCGGCGACCGCGATAGACCTCTTTATGGGAAGCCAACTTGGTGATCAGGGAAGTCTTTCCGGCGCCCGAAGGACCGATCATGACCACTACCTGTTGGCCGTCTCCTACTGGTGGGACCGGCGCAGAGACGAACAGTCGTTGGATCTGGTTGCGCAGCTCGTTCACGGCTACGGCGCGGCTGACTGCTGACAGATCGGTCATGGAGGTAAATGCTTCTTCGGCCAGCTGCTGCTCGGTGCGTTGAACCAGCGACTCGGCCATATGGTCCGGCACGCCGGATTCGGCCAGCAGATCGAAACAAAATTTGAATGGTTCCTCGAAGGGGACATGGCGGCCGGCCCGGATGCGGGCTTTTAAGTTGCGCATCTGTTTGCGCAGGTAGAACAACTCGGCCACTTCCTTTTCATCCAGAATCGGGGAAGTCTCCAACAGCTGGCCCGGCCGCACGGGCCCCTTGGGAGCCAATTGCCGGGGAAACAGTTTGTCGGCCTCGGGACGAGGGTTGGCATTATGAGCGCCATCAGGAGTAACAGTGACCATTACTCTTTTTTCCTGCCCCGGCAGGGTCGCCGGCGTACGGCGAAGATCCAGAATCATGATATCTGGGCCCAAGTCCTCTTTAGCCAGGTTCAGCGCTTCTCTTTCACTGCCGGCAGTATAACTTTTAACGAACATCAGGATACCTCACTGCTCCTACTGATTTGAGTTCCACAATCGGTGATAATTCCGCGAAACTAAGCACCGCAACGTTGGGCAGCACCGTTTCAATGAACTGCCGCACAAAGCGGCGAATGGCAGGCGAGACCAGCAGAGCCGGCCGGCCGCCCTCTAATACAATTCTTTCCACCTGCTCACCTATAGAAGTGAGAACGTCCTTTACCTGGGGCGGCGTGAAGCCCAGGTTACCCGCATAGGCCTCGCCTTTGCGAGTGGCCTGCAGAATGTGATCCTCCAATTGGGGTTCCAAGGTGGCTACGGATATGGCCTTATCGCCAGACTGGAATAGATCGGTGATGGAATCGGCCAAGGCGCTACGCACATGCTCAGTGAGCAATACCGGGTCCTTGGAAACCGCGGCGCTATCGGCCAGAGTCTCCAGGATTGTGACCAGGTTGCGGATAGGGATCCCTTCCCGCAGCAGGTTCCGCATGACCTGCTGGATAACCCCTAAGGGCACCAGGTCCGGCACCAGCCCCTCCACCACGGCGGCCTTGTCCTCCTTGAGATCATCGAGCATCTTCTTGACTTCCTGCCGGTCCAGCAGCTTATAGGCGTTGGCTTTGAGTACCTCCATCAAGTGTGTGGCCACCACCACCGGCGGTTCCACCACCGTGAAGCCGGCTGCCTCGGCCTTGGCTTTTTGCTCACCAGAAACCCACAGAGCCGGCAGTTTGAAGGTGGGCTCCACTGTATCAATACCCACCAGGCCGGCGTCGGGATCGGGATTGAGCACCAGGTGATAGCCCACCATTACCTCGCTGCGGGCCACCTCAATGCCATAGACTTTAAAGACATATTCGCTGGCCCCCAGATTGATATTGTCCCGCAGGCGGATAGGCGGAATGACGATACCCAGTTCCAGGGCGATGCTTTTGCGGATGGAAGATATGCGGTTTAACAGGTCGCCACCCTGGTTGGTATCCACCAGACTGATCAGGCCGTAGCCGATTTCGATCTCAAAGGGATCGGGATGTAAATAACTTTCAATCCGCTCTTCGGGCACTTCCACCTGGGCTTCTTCGGCCTCCTGCAGTTTCTGCTCCGCTAAGAACTTGGTCCGGGCTGTCATGTACCCTGAACCGGCCAGCATTGTACCCAGCACCATGAAGGGCGCGGCGGGCATGGCCGGGATCACGCCGATCAGGAACAGGGTACCACCGGCAATATACAGCGCTGTGGGTTTGTCGGACACCTGAGCTATCACGTCGCGGCCCAGATCCGTCTCGGAGGTTGAGCGGGTCACGATCAGGCCGGCGGCGGTGGAAACTATCAGGGCCGGGATCTGGGCCACCAGACCATCGCCCACGGTGAGTAAGGTATACTTACGGGCGGCGTCGCCCAGGGTCATTCCCAGTTGCAAGGTACCGATCACCAGCCCGCCGATAATATTGATACCGGTAATCATCAGCCCCGCAATGGCGTCCCCCCGCACGAACTTGCTGGCACCGTCCATGGCCCCGTAAAAATCGGCTTCCCTTGAAATGTCGCGCCGGCGCTGGCGGGCCTCATCCTCATCTACCAGACCGGAATTGAGGTCCGCGTCGATGGCCATCTGCTTACCCGGCATAGCATCCAGCGTGAAGCGGGCGGTTACCTCGGCAATGCGGGTAGCGCCCTTGGTGATTACCAGGAAATTGATCAGCACCAGGATCAGGAAAATGATGAAGCCCACGACGTAGTTGCCGGCCACCACGAAGCTGCCGAACCCCTGGATCACCTCACCGGCGTAGCCCTCGCCAAGTATCAGGCGGGTGGTGGCCACGTTTAAAGACAGCCGGAACAGGGTGACCATGAGCAGCAGACTGGGGAAGACGGCAAAATCCAACGGCCTAATGGTATACAGGGCCACGAACAGGATCACCAGGGCCCCTAAAATATTCATGGCCAGGAACACGTCCATCAGGAAGGTGGGCAGTGGGATCAGCATAACCGCCAGAATTAAGATCACGGCGGTGCCCAAGCCCAGATCGGATAATCTCAGCCCCGGCGGCATACTACACCCCGCTCAGAGCGCCCGGCCGGGAGGCGGTGGTCGCTGATCAATTGGCTATGCGGCTGCATGCTGCTCCCAAAAGATTTCGGCCAATAATTCCGCCACGGCCTGGTAAAAGTTGTCCGGTATAGTATCTCCGGGCTCGCAAGTCTGGTAGAGTGCCCTGGCCAACGGTGGCGATTCTCTGACGGGTATATCGTTCTTCCGGGCGATTGCCTTGATCCGCTCGGCCATCTTGCGCTGGCCTTTGGCTACCACCTTTGGCACATCTAATCCTTCTTCCTCGTTGTAGCGCAACGCCACGGCCACATGCGCCGGGTTGGTGATCACCACGGTGGCCCGGGCCACTTCGGTCATCATACGATTGCGGCTCATATCCCGCTGCAGCGTCCGAATGCGAGCGCGCATCTCCGGACTGCCTTCGGTCTGTTTGGCCTCTTCCTTCACTTCCTGCTTACTCATGCGCAACTGGCGCTTGTATTCCCATTTCTGAAACGTAAAATCGGCCACGGCCAGGGCGACGAATGCAATGCCCACATAGAGGCCGATCTTGAAAATATCGTTGGCCAGAACTCCAATGGTCTGCAGCGGTGTCATGTAGGTTAAAAATGGGTAGTCCTTCACTCTTTCGGCCAGGTAAACATAAATAATCGTGCCAATGATGAGCAGTTTCAGAATACCCTTGATGAGCTCAACCAGTCCCTTCGACGAGAAAATCCGTTTCAAGCCGGCTGCTGGGCTGACCCGGCTCCATTTGGGGTTGAGGGCTTTGGGGGCAAAAATTACCCCTATCTGTAAATAATTCACCAAGAGCGCCAACAGCAGCACCATGATCAACAGCGGCCCGAGGATATCTGCAGCCTCTCCCATGGCCCATTTGGCCAAGGCGGGGATATTGCCGGGATTGATATTCACCGTATCCAAGGAACTGTAGATCGTCCTGATTACACCGGACAGTTTCTGAAGAAAGTCCTCACCAATGAAATAAAACAGCAATACGCTGGCCAGCAACAGGGTCGCTGAGGTCAGCTCCACGCTACGGGCCACCTCGCCCCGTTCCCGGGCTTCCTGCAGGTGTTTTGGAGTCGCTTCTTCTGTACGTTCTTGGGCCGGTTTTTCCGCCAAGGGTTACCTCATTGTTTGAAGCAGTCGGATCAGGTGTTCCTGAGAATCAGTCAACATACTGGCAAATATAGCCTGGAACAGCTGCATGGAAATCACCAATGCGAAAATCCCCACAAACAGTTTCAGGGGCAGGGCCACGAAAAAGATCTGCAACCGAGGCATGGCCCGCGACAGTACGGCGATTCCCACATCCATCATCAGGGTGAGCATCAGTGCCGGAGCCGCCAGCTGTAGTGCAATCTCAAACATATGGCTGGAACCGGCAATCAGTTCCTGGCCGGTGGCGGCGGTCAGTACGCCCGCGCCTAGGGGAATCACCCGAAAATTCTCGACCAAAAACTGTACCAAAAACAGGTGCCCGTCGAAGGCCAGGAAAAACAAGATAGCTACCAGCGACCAAAATTGTCCTACCATGGACTGGGGAGTCGCAGTAACCGGGTCCAACAGATCGGCTATGGCGAACCCCATCTGCCGGCCGGCGAAGGTACCCGCCATAGTGAAAGCCTCGAATAGGAATTTGGCGCCGAATCCCACCACCAACCCCACGGCCGTTTCCGCCGCCAGGGCCAGGGTCAGCCGGCCCAGACCCCAATCTGTGCCCAGGTCTACCACCCCAACAATAGGCAACAGCATGAAGCTGATTACCAGGGCCAGGGCAACGCGTATCCGGGCCGGTATGGCGGGTGAGCCCAAGAATGGGAAAGCATAGATCATGGCGGAAATCCGGCTCAATTCCAGCATGAAGGAAATTCCCCAGCCGGAAAACAGGTCCGCCAGGCCGAGAGTCACCGGCCTAACTGAGTGATCTGATCAAAAATTAGAAGGGTGAAACTAATCACCAGGTCAAGCATCCAGGGGATCATCATCAATATGACCAGACCCACCACCGCTATTTTGGGGATGAACGTAAGGGTCACTTCCTGGATGGAGGTAACCGCTTGGAAAAGTCCCACCAATACTCCTACCAGCAGCGCGCTGCCCAGGATCGGCGCTAGAATGTACAGGGCCGTGATAAGGGTCTTGTGGCTGATGAATACGACGAAATCCGTTGTCATGTCACCTCAGTCCGTTGATTATCGATTCCACTATCAGGTACCAACCGTCCACCAGGACGAATAAAAGAATTTTGAAGGGCATGGAAATCATAACCGGCGGCAGCATCATCATACCCATGGACATGAGCACAGCCGAGACCACCATATCTATCAATAACATGGGCAGGTAGAGCATGAACCCGATCTGGAACGCCACTCGCAACTCGCTGATCATGAAGGCCGGGATCACCACCGCCAGGGATAGCTCGCTTCGGGAAGTAGGTATTTCTCCCTGGAAGTAATCGGCGAACAGAGCCAACTCTTTATCCCGGGTGTGGATCAGCATGAACCGCTTGACCGGCTCCGTGGCCAGCTGGAAGGCTTCCTGCTGCTCGATCTCCTCATTCAGGTAGGGCTGCAGGGCATTATCGTTGATCTCCGTGAAGACCGGACCCATAACGAAGTAGGTCAAGAATAGGGCCAGACTGATCAAAATCTGATTTGAGGGGGTGTTCTGGGTGCCGATGGCCTGGCGCAGAAAATGGAAAATAACGACAATGCGGGTGAAGGCGGTGGTCATTACCAGGATGGAGGGGGCCAGGGCCAGGACCGTCATCAGCAAGACGATCTGGATGGTAGTGTTCAACTGCTGCGGACTGGTTGACTCTTCCAGCGAGAAATTGATAACCGGGAACCCGCCGGACTGAGCCATCAGGGGAGCCGCTCCGAAGAACAGGAGCAAAAGCAATAGGGGCGTCAGGTGTTTTATCATTCCTACCTTCCCAACGGTAGATCAATCACCCTATCCACCACTTCGGCCGGATCATCGGCAGTGAGATCGCAGAGCAATTGTATGGAGTGATCCGTAATCCCCAGCAACAGTTCCTTGTCCCGCACCCTCACAAGCGCAATTGACTGCTTGGTATTGAAATAGCGCCGACCCAGAATTTGCATATCGAATCCCGCAATTGAGTCCGGCCGGCGTCTACGGTATTGCCGTAGTCCCCGGGATCCCAGGACAATAATCGCCACTATCACCATGGTTACGAAAACCGTTTTGTATAAGGCATTGGTTAAACCGTCGGCATCGTAGGTCTTTAGTTGCAGTTCCTGGGTGGCGGCGCTGTCCGCGGTCACCGAAGACGGCGAGGTGATTGACTTGATCTCCCGCCCGCGCATGGTGATTCCAACGACGGCTATGGTTATCACCACCCCTATGGCAATCAGCCGGGCAGCCGGACCGCTGATCTTAAACTTCATGCCTTACCCAGGCTTCTGATACGTTCCCTAGGATTGATCAAGTTGGTCAGGCGGACACCGAAGTGATCCTCCACAACCACCACTTCACCCTCGGCTAGTTTCTTACCGTTGACCAGTATATCCACCGGTTCACCCGCCAGTTTGTCGAGCTCCACCACCGAGCCCTTGCCCAGCCGGAGAATCTCTTCCACCAGCATGATCTTGCGGCCCAATTCCACCGTTACATCCAGCTCCACATCCAGCAGCATATCGATCTGGCGACCCTGCCCGTCAGTTTTAGGGCTCGGGCCGAATTCGTCAAACTGGACCGGGCTGGCTTCCACCGAACTCGGTTCGCCAGCACCAACCGGCTCATCAAGATCCTCCCCGAAAATATCATCGATGCCGGCGGTTTCGGCTACCAGATCAGTCAGTTCATCAGCAGCCTCTTCGGCGGAGGTGTCCTCCAGAATCGTGGTAGGGACTTCTTCGCCGAAATCGTCGGCTAACAGACCCTCAACGCCTGTTGCGTCTTCTGCCTCCGGGGCGTCTTCAGCACCCTCCGCAGTGGCAGCTTCGGATTCTGCCTCCAGGATCTCTTCAGCGCCTTCCCCGGCCTCAGCTCCAGCGGCTTCCTCCGCCGGGGCCGCTTCGTCTTCCTGGGCCGCTAATTCACCCTGGACGATATGGGTGATGAGGTGCTTGGTGGCATCGTCACCCCGGGAGAAACTGTAGGTAGCTACTAATCCTCCCTCCGGTAACGCCAGCTCATCAGCTGAAGCCAACTGGGAAATGGCCACCTCACCGGGGGTGAAGGCGCCGTCCTCGCCATCGAAGGCAGCCTGCAGCTGACCTATAATCTGTCCCACTGCCTCCTTGACCGCGTCCAGGTGCTCATCGCCGATCTCCTCGGGGGGATCACCGCCCACCATCCAGCTATAGACCAGCCCGGCCAGGGACCGGTCCATGAGAAATTGGTGGTCATACGCACTCTGCCCGGTAGTGCTGAATGTCAGCCGCAACAGGGGAAATTCGTGACCTGGTTTGAACTCGGGCGTCACCTCGGCAGCGGCCTCGCCGGAATCCACCTTGACCTCGCCCTGCAGGGCTTGGCCTCCGGCCTGATTCAGGACCGACAGCAGCTCTTCAAGCATGGCGCTGTATTTTTGATTCAAGTCGTTATACTGCATTGTTCGTTTCCTTATCAATTACGTCCGTAATCATCACCGCCCGATATCTATCGCGGCGACCGATCAGACCTTTAAAGGTCGGTTTATCACGGACAAAAATTGTATTCTCCTGGTTGGGCTTGGTATCCAAAAGCAGCAGATCACCGACCTGCAACTGAATAAAATCTTCTATACTTATCTGGGTGCTGCCCACGCTGGCTCGCAGCGAACAGGTGACCTGCTTTAGCTGTGAGGTCAGGGTCTTTCGCTCCTCCGCGGTCGACTCTCCCACACCAAACTGCAGCCGGTCCTGCACCTCCGGCCGGCCCACCATCTCAGCCAGCCAGCGGTATGGATAACAGAAGTTCATCAAGGTTTTGTTATCATGGATTTTGACTTGTAATGAGACCACCACTACCGGTTCGGCGGATGGAATGATCTGGATGAATTCCGGGTTGGACTCGAACCGGGTCACCTCCGTTTTCAGTTCGGCCACGGGACTCCAGACATTGGACATTTCCGCCGTGGCGCGGTCGATTACCTTCCCCATGATCCTCTGCTCTATAACGGATATGGGCCGGGAGGTAGTGCTGGAAAAGACACCCTTGCCGCCGAACAGCTTCTCCACAATGAAGATCACCAGCGCGGGGGACAATTCCAGGATCACCTCGCCTGGCGGCTGTTCCATGGCAATCACGTACAGGCAGCCTGGCGGGGCGATGGACATGACGAACTCGGAGTACAGCAGCTGGTCGATGGCCAGTAGATCAATCTCCACGATCATCCGCAGCTGAGCCGAAAGAAAGACCCCGAAATTGCGGGAAAAACTCTCGTGAATATTCTCCAGCAGCCTCATCTGCTCTTTGGAAATCAGGTTGGGGTGCTTGAAATCATAGAGTATTACTCGCTTAGAGGGAGCCCCTTCAAGACCCTCAATCTCACTCGCTTCCTCCGATACCGTTGACAATAGGGCATCGATTTCATCTTGACTAAGTATTTTTGCCATGATTTTCCCCTTACTGAATCAGAAACTTGGTAAAATATACCGTATCAATATTCCCCGTCTCCAGCAGCCGGTTGATCAAGGCCTGAACGGTATCCTTGGCGGCGGTCATGAACTGACGGGTGGCTAGTTCGCTTACCGATCGGCCGCCAAAATAGGTGATCAAGGCATCCCGGATCTGGTATTCCTTAGTAATCATTTCATCGCGGGCGTCCTCAACCCTGGTCTCCACGATCAGGTCGAAGGTCACAAAACGCCGCCCGCGGGAACCGGCGGTATTGGCGGTGATTCCCATGATGGGATGCGGGATCACCGGCCCTATTTTGCCCATTTTCTTTTTTTCTTCCCGTGCCTCCTGCACGTTGTCCCGCATGGCCCGCATCTTGTCGCCCACGTCACCCCGGCCGGTGAGCTTGGGCACAATTACCCGCTCAGTCAGCATATAGGCGCCCAACCCCATCAGGACCAGCACAACGACAATCGCCAGCCACTTTCCGATAGGGAACGAAGGTTTATCTTGCTCGTCGTCCGGTTGGTCGACGCCCGTATCTTCCTGATCACCAACTTCACTCATAAGCTAATTCTTCCCAACTGATGTACAGTTCCACCCGCCGGTTTTTGGCCCGGCCGGCAGGCGTTGCGTTATCTGCCAACGGTTGATACTGGGAATGCCCTACAGCCGCCAGCTGCTCCGGCTCAATCCCGGCACGTTCCAGGAGGCGGACTACAGTTACCGCGCGGGCCGTAGACAGGTCCCAGTTGGAACTAAAATCCGCTGTGTTGATCGGCTCATTATCCGTGTGCCCTTCCACCCACAACCGTTCGGTGCTGCCCTGGATGGAGCGGACGATGTTCCTCAGAACCCGCACGGCCTGGGGCTTGAGCGTAGAACTCCCGGGTCTGAACAGCAATTCATCACCCAGTCGTACCACTACTTCACCGGGACCGACAATTTCCAGGGAAGCTATGTCTGTCAGCGCTTCGTCCTGGAACATCTCCGCTATGTCTTCCATACTCTGCAGCATATCGATCTGATCCCGGGATAGGCCGGTGGTTCCGATGGCCATCGATTCCTCCCCAATCACACTGATATTCTTTTCAAGCACCCCCAGGGCCGCCGCCAGAGAGGCCGCGGCTTGGAGAAATTTCTGTTCTTCGATAGTGGACATGGCAAACATCAGGATAAAGAACGTTAATAGCAGCGTCACCATGTCACCATAGGTAGTCATCCAGAACGGAGCTGTTGGCCCCTCATCAACTTCCGGTTCTTCCACGGCCATTTTAGCCTCCTCCTCCTCCAGCCGGCTCCTCCCCCTCGGTGGGGCGCGCAGCGGGAGCCATGAAATTCATCAGTTTGCGTTCAATATTCTTGGGATGGACCCCTTTCTGGATGGCCAGCACTCCCTCTATGATCATCTTCATCGACAGGACTTCCAGGGTCGACTTGTTTCTAAGCTTAACGGCCATGGGCAGGAACACCAGATTACCCAGGATTGCGCCATAAAATGTAGTAATTAAAGCTATGGCCATGGCTGGGCCAATGGTAGAGGGATCATCCAGGTTGCGCAACATCTGGACCAATCCGATCAAGGTCCCAATCATCCCGAACGCCGGGGCGTAGGTCCCCAGGGTGGTGAATATACCTTGGCCCACCTTGTGCCGTTCCTGGAGCGACGACAGCTCGGTTTCCATGATATCCCTGATGGTATCGGGCTCCGTACCGTCCACCGCCATTTCCAGTCCGATGCGCATGAAAGGGTTAGCGACATCTTTGAGAGCCCGATCCAGGGCCAAAATACCATCACGGCGGGCCATCTGGCTCAAATCGATGAACTGCTTAACCGATTCAGTATCGGTGCTCTCCTGTTTCAGGAAGGTCTTGGCGGCTACCTTGAAGGCTGAGATCATCTGTTCCATGGGAAACGCCACCAGGGTAGCGGCAGTGGCTCCGCCCCCCACCACCAGCATGGAGGGTAGATGCAAGAATGCTCCGGCGCCTTCACCGGTAAGGATAGTCCCGATGATCAGGCCGAAACCGGCAATAATACCCGCTATGGTGGCAATATCCAATCCGCATCTCCCTGTTAAGCCGATCCGCCGAGGGCCGTCCTGGATTTCAGGACGACCCTACAACGGTTCAGGCTGTTTAAGTCAAGCGATGACTATCGCTTCAACCTCATGGTTTCTTCCAGGATCTGATCAGCGGTCGACACTACCCGCGCATTGGCTTGGAAGCCGCGCTGAGTGACGATCATATCAGTGAACTGTCTCACCAGATCCACATTAGACGTTTCCACCGATCCGGAAATGATGCTCGACGTGAACTGCTCGCCGGCCCTTCCAATGATCGGGTTACCCGAACTGGAAGCCGTGTCGAACAATCCATTCTCCGCCCGCAGCAATCCCACCGGGTTGGGGAACTCCGCCAGTGCGATCTGGGCCAGAGTCAAGTTCTCCTCGTTGGAGAATATCCCGGTTATGATTCCGGTGGTATCGATGGTAAACCGTAACAGGCTACCCAGCGGCCGGCCGTTAATCTCACGGAAGAATACCGTGGGATCGGAGGCGTACTGGGTGATCCCGGTGAATCCCGGGCTACCGTGGACGTCCAGTTCCACCGAGAACTGGGCGGCTCCGTTATTGGGATTGATGAGAATCCCGGTTTCCGCTCCGTCCACACCGAAGGAGACTACGTTACCGGTATCATTGAATGCGATGGTCCCGGTGCTGCCGGCGGTGATTTCCTCATCCCCGGTAAAGGTAGCCACCCAGGTCCACTCCCCGATTTTCTCTTCTTTGGTGAAGGTGAGAATCAGATTGTGGGCTTCGCCCAGACTGTCATAGACAATCCTGGACGTGGTGACCGTACCTGTGAATCCCGCCGTTCTTACCTCGAACGTTGGTATGGAGATAAAATCACCGTCTACCAACGAAATGGAGCTGCTGGATTCGCCCGGGTCATCATCGGTCAGAACGATTTTACCGTCCTCGAGAGCCACCGTGACGGTGCCGCCCCAGGCCGCATCGATCGCCGCCATCAGGTCGCCCAAAGTACTGCTCGCAGTTACCGGGTAAGTAGCGCTGACGACGTCACCATTAGGCTCATTACCGGAGATTTCAATAGCGGTCCCCACGAGCGCGCCGGGATCACTGGTCTGATCCAGGTCAATCAGTTTCGTGTCAACTAGGGCATCTTCGTTGGATTCAGTGAAGGCGATAGCGGAGGCCAGCACTTGCGCGATGGGCCCCAGGCCCGCGTCCAGGTTGCCGGACAGCACCGCCTGCGAGGTTTCTTTAGCGGGCGATGTGAGGGTGGTGTCCATAAAGATCTCCTGCAACTGGGCAAAAGTATCTATTTCACCATCTGCATTGGCTCTCCACCCCTGGACCGCCAATCCGCCGGAATTGACCAGGAACCCATTATCATTGAAGAAGAAGTTCCCGGCCCGGGTAAAGCGGTTCTTCGTGCCGTCACTGACAATGAAGAAGGATTTCCCCCGAACTGCGAGGTCGGTGTCGGTGCCGGTGAATTCCAGCGCCCCCTGCTCGAAGTTCATGTCCGTGGAACTGATGGTCACACCCAGTCCGATCTGTTTGATCTTACCGAAGCCGCCACCGAACCCGCGGGATACACCCGACAGGGCCTGGGTGGAGGCCTCTGAAAACGCCACCCGGCTCGATTTAAAGCCGAGGGTCCTTACATTCGCCAGGTTGTTACCCAACACGTCCAACTGGATCATGAAGTTCTTCAACCCGGTTACTGCTGATGTTAATGATCTCAGCATTATTCTATTCCCCTTTTTTCAGGTTTTGGCTATGATCCCGCTTCAGTCGTTCGGCGGGATCCAGGCTTCCCTGAGCTCCGGGACCTGTTCCCGGATAAATGGGGCCAGCCTGGCCGTTTGTTAGTTACACGATGGTCGCACTATCGATCTGTGTAAACACGTTATCGACAGCAGCGTCCCGGGTGATCGCAGTGATCACCTTCCTGTTTTTCACGCTCACGATGAAGGCGGTGTCATCCATCAAAACTAATGTGTTGACACTACCTTTTTTCTCGGCCAGCTGAACACCTTTGTCGAGCCGATCAAGATTATGGCGTGTGAGAGTGATGTTCCGCTCTTGAAGCCGCGCCTGGGCATGGGCGGAAAATTCCACCCCCTGCGAGACCGGGACCTGGTTAACGGCCGGTTTCTTCTGGGCCAGCTCCGTAGCCAGCGTCTTGGAAAACGAGCCTTTGGTTCCAGTCCGGTCCACCAGTCCGCCACCGGATTTCGGTGTCGGCTGCGCCGGCTTTAGCGGATGTAGTCGTGCTTGGAGTTTTACTGCTTCCAGTTCCATCTTATTCCTCCGGTTGCCGGATAGAGATCACATTGCCCATGGGGAACTCCAGGTCACCAGCTATCAGCGTGGCGACCCCCCCTTCATAGTTGACACCGGTAATAATTCCCGATGCCGTCTGAAGAGCGCTAATCGGATCCCCATTCTGGTCGGTGGCCTGCACAGTATAAGTATAGGAGCCATCAGCCACAGTCTTACCGCTGTAGTCCGAGCCGTCCCATACCACTGTGTTCTCACCGTCACTGAGCGTACGTCTCCATATGGTCTGGATAGCGTTGCCTTCCTGGTCATAGATCGTGATCTCCACTTCCTTGGCGGGAGCCGCCAGGTCGAAATAGAGATTGGCCGAGCCGTTTTTCAGCACCAAACTATCACCCGCCGCCACTACCTCTTTTCCAATCAGGCTGGCGGCCATGGTGTTAGTGATCGCCTGGGTCGACATTAACTGGGCATTTAGTGAGTCGGCCAGCCGCGAGTCTATACTGTGAAGGCGTTCCAAACTGGCGAATTGTGCCATCTGGGAAGCGAACTCCTGGCTTTCCATTGGCGAGAGCGGATCCTGGTTTTTCAGTTGCGCGACCAGGAGCTGCAAAAACTGCTCCTGATCCAGAAAACCCTTCCTGGTTGTGCTTTCACCTGGAAAAGACTGTTGGCCTCCGACAGGTTGTATGAGATCAGTCATGGATTCACTCCTTTCTTAGGCCACAAATTCAACGGTGTTATAACCGAAGTCTCTGATGCCTGCTACTAGTTCAACCGGGGCGGATCCTTCCGCTCCGTTAGATAAGGCCACATTGGGATCACGACGGCTCCGCTTGTTGAACCGGCTATCCGAGCCGGTATCACCCACCTCCACGTCCACATCGGCGAAGTTCATCCCCAAGTCCACGAACTGCTCCTCAACGGTGGGTAATACCCGTAGCAACTGCTGTTGCGCTTGGGCGGATTCCACCAGGATATGCATCGTGGTAC
>JACZSB010000438.1 GCA_022574435.1 Fidelibacterota bacterium | reverse complement strand
CCTTGTCGAATACGCTATGGGGCAGCTGGGCCAGGGAGATGGCCGCCCCCCCGATCACCAGGGTGGCAATCCGGGACACCAGCACCAGCCGCTTCTGGTCCGCTGCCGGGTCAACAATCTGGTGATATACGTCCTCCGACACCGCTGATGTGGTCACCAGCAGCTGGGAATCGGCGGTGGACATCATGGCCGCCAGGGCGCCGCTGATCAGGATACCGGCAAACCAGGCGGGGAAAATGGATAGGGCCAGGGCCGGCATCATCATCTCCGGGTCGGCGAAGTAGCCAGCGCCGAAGTATGCCAGGGCTACCAGACCCATCAGTACGGCCCCGCTGTAAGACACTACCGCCCACACCAGGGCGATGCTGCGGGCCGTGGGTATATCATCCGGCGAGCGAATGCTCATGTAGCGCATGTGCAGGTGGGGCTGCCCCATATATCCCAGGCCGACGCCGAACCCGCCTGCAATCCCCGCAACCAGGTTCCAGCCTGTTCGGCCGCCGGATGGAGTGAGCAAGCGGGGATCGATGGCGCCGATCCGCTCGGCCAGACCGCTAAACCCGCCCACTTCACCCAAGGCCACCAGCGGCAGCAGCACCAGGGCCAGAAGCATGACCCAGCCCTGGAAGAAATCGGTCCAGGCCACGGCAAAAAAGCCCCCCATCATGGTGTAAAATACTATGATGGCGGCGCCCACCATAACACCGCCAAAGTGGGGCCAGCCGAAGGTCTGCTCAAGTGATTTGCCCACCGCGTCGAATTGGGCGGCGATATAAAAGGTGAAGCTGAATGCTATGATGGCGGTGGCCACCAGCCGGATAGTGGGATCGTGCTTCCTGAAACGCAGCTCCATGAAGCGCGGCAAGGTCAGGGCTCCCAATCGCTCGCTCTCGACACGCAGCCGCTGGGCCACCAAGTACCAGGAGAGGGCTATGCCGGCCATTCCGCCCAACCCGGTCCACAGGGCAGGCTCCAGTTTGGTCCCGCTAGGGTCTCCCAGACCGGTGGCGTAGGCCAGACCGGTGAGCCCCAACAGCATCCAGCCGCTCTCTCCAGAGGCCCGCTCCGAGAAGGCCACCACCCACGGTCCCAGGCGACGGCCGGCCAGCAGGAAATCGGGCAGGGTTTTGTTCAACCGGGCCGTGAGCAGCCCTACCACCAGGATCACCAACAAGTAAACACCGAATCCGATCCCTACCGCGCCCATGCAAATTGCTCCCTCTAATCGCTTCAGCCATCCCCCGCGGTAGAAAATTTACCGCCAACGGCCAATTTACAGCCTGAAAATAACCGTTAGACCAACCAGCATGGTATAGCCGGCAAAAAGGTACAGTCGCCTTTTTCGGACGATATCCAGCAGCCAGGCGATCACGGCATAACCGGTAACCCCGGCCACCACCAGACCCACGGCCAATCCAGGCGTGGGCAAAATTCCACTCCGGACCACCTCCAGGCCTTGCAGCAGTCCCGCTCCCAAAATGGCGGGCACCGCCATCAGGAACGAGAAGCGCGCCGCGGCCACGCCGCCCAGCCCCAACCATAGCCCGGCCACGATTGTTAGTCCCGACCGGGAGATTCCCGGCAGGATGGCCACAGCCTGGGCGCTCCCAATGATCAGCGCTATGAGCCAGGTCATTCGGACGCCGTCGCGAGAATGAATAAACCGGCTGCTGGCCAGCACCAGGGAGGTTACCAGCAGCATGGCCCCCACCAATGCAATATTTTCGAAGGCCGCCGACACCTGGTCCGCCAGCGTTAAGGCCACCAATACCGCCGGCAAGGTGGCCAGCGCCAGGTAGCCTACCTCCAGCCGTGCCGCCGATCCAACCGGGCCGGCCAACAGTGAGCCTCGCACCAGTTGGGCCAGGTCGTGGCGAAAGTAGACCACCACGCTCAACAAGGTGCCCAGGTGCAGGGTCACCTCCATCAGCATCCCGGGGTGCTGCACACCCAGCAGATGCTGGCCGACAACTAAGTGGGCGGAGCTGCTGACGGGCAGGAACTCGGTGAGGCCCTGGAGAATGCCCAGAATCACCGTGGATATGATGTCCATTTCGACGCCTTAACCTTGTTCATAAAAGAAAGCGACCATCCGCCCGGCCCGCTGGCCGTCACGGCGGTAACTGTGACAACGGGAATCACACCTGGTGCAAATCCCGGCGGTGGCAATGTTCTCCGCCCGTACACCTGCATCTTCCAACCGCGAGCGCACCACGCCCGGCAGGTCCAGCTGATAGCTCCCGTCGGGATTGGTCGTGAGAAACCTGGTGTCGAATTGCGCCGCCACTTCCGGCCCCACTTGGTAACATTCCGGTCCAATTACCGGCCCGATCAGCGCGACGACCTGCCCCGGCACAATATCGCGGTCCCGTAAGTGGTCCATCGCCGCTGCCAATACGC
>JACZSB010000081.1 GCA_022574435.1 Fidelibacterota bacterium | reverse complement strand
GCGGGCTTCGACGCCGCCTTGATCGGGACGACCCTGTTGCTTAAAGGCGACCCCGGCGCTAACCTGAAGGCCCTGTTGGCCGGAAGCCCTATTCCGGAGAAGGTGGCATGATTCCGGTCAAGATTTGTGGTCTCACCAACACCGAGGATGCGCAGTTGGCGGTGCGGCTGGGAGCGGCCGCCGTGGGGATGATCTTCTTTGAGGCCAGCCCCCGGTGCGTCACCCCCGCCCAAGCCCAAAAGATCGTGGCTGGGTTGAATGGCGCCGTGACTACGGTGGGGATATTCGTCAACGAGCCGCCGGACCGCGTCAACGCAATGGTAGCTGAGGTAGGTTTGGACCTCGTGCAGCTCAGCGGTGATGAGTCTCCGGAGGACTGTGCCGGCATCAACGTGCCGGTAATCAAGACGCTCCACATCGCGGGGGATTTTGATGTCGGTCAGGCCGGCAAATATGATGTCCGGGCGCTGCTGCTGGATAATCACCGGCGCGGCAGTTACGGCGGTACCGGCCAGGCTTTCAATTGGCAGGCTATCGATGGCGGCGCCTTCCAGCGACCGGTGATCCTCTCCGGCGGGCTGCACGCCGGCAATATCCTGGAGGGGATCGCAACAGTGGCCCCGGACGCCGTTGATATTGGCAGCGGCGTGGAAGCGGCGCCCGGCCGGAAAGACCCGGATAAACTGGCGGCCCTGTTCGCCGCCCTGAAAAGTACTCGAGCCACAGATGCCGTCGTCTTCTAAGTCACAGGTCTACTCGCAGCCCGACGAGCACGGTCACTTCGGGGTCTATGGCGGCCAGTACGTCCCTGAAACATTGTTGCCGGCCCTGGGGGAACTGGAGACCGCCTACCGCCAAGCCGGCCAGGACCAATCCTATTGGGAGGAGCTTAACCGGCTGGCGGTCCACTATGCCGGTCGCCCCACGCCGCTGTATCATGCCGGCCGGATCAGTGCCCAGCTGGGGTTGGAAGTCTACCTCAAGCGGGAAGACCTGAACCACACCGGGGCCCATAAAATCAACAACGCCCTGGGGCAGGTATTGCTGGCCCGGCGGATGGGCAAGAGCCGGATCATCGCCGAGACCGGCGCCGGCCAGCATGGAGTGGCAGTGGCCACCGTGGCCGCCCTGTTCGGCCTGGAGTGTGTGGTATACATGGGCGAGGAGGACATGCGGCGCCAGGCGTTGAACGTCTTCCGCATGGAATTGCTGGGAGCCCAGGTGCGACCGGTGGGCTCGGGCAGCCGCACGCTGAAGGACGCCATCAACGAGGCCATCCGTGATTGGGTGGCCACCGTGGAGCATACCCACTACCTGATCGGGTCGGTGGTGGGCCCCCACCCCTATCCCATGCTGGTGCGCGATTTTCAGGCAGTGATCGGCAGGGAGGTCCGGGAGCAATATTCAAAGCAGGCCGGCGGCCTGCCCGATCTGCTGTTGGCCTGTATTGGCGGCGGAAGCAATGCCATCGGCCTGTTTCACCCCTTCCTTGATGCGGACGTCCGCATGGTAGGTGTTGAGGCCGCCGGTCGCGGCCTTGACTCGGGAGAGCATGCCGCCACTTTGACCAGGGGCACACCGGGAGTGCTGCACGGTTCGGCCGGTTACCTGCTGCAGAACGGCGACGGCCAGGTGCAGCTGCCCCATTCCATCAGCGCCGGCCTGGATTATCCCGGCGTGGGACCGGAACACAGCCTGCTCAAGGACCTGGGACGAGTGGAATACCTCACCGCTACCGATGAAGATGCACTGGCGGCCTTTCGGTGGCTCTCGGAACTTGAGGGAATTATCCCGGCCCTGGAAGCGGCCCACGCCCTGGCCCTGCTCCAGCAAAACCGGCTGGGCCTAGCGGACGGCAGCAAGGTCTTGGTTTGCCTGTCGGGGCGGGGCGATAAGGATGTGCAAACCGTGGCCCGGGCACTGGGCAAGGAACTGCCATGAGGCGTATCCCCCAGGTGATGGCCGCCCCCGGCAAGAAGCTGGTACCGTTTTTCACCGCCGGCTATCCGCAATTGGAGAGCACCGTGCCGTTGGTGCTGGCTGCGGAAAAGGCCGGAGCGCAGCTGGTGGAGTTGGGCATGCCCTTCTCCGACCCGCTGGCGGATGGCCCGGTGATCCAGCAGAGCAGCCAAACAGCCCTGGAAAACGGGGTGACCGTCCCCTGGATTCTGAAGACCGTGGCGCGCATTCGGGAGCAATCGCAGATCCCCATTATCCTCATGGGCTATATCAATCCCATTCGGCGGATGGGGGCTACCCGCTTCCTGGAAGAGGCCGCCGGGGCCGGCGTGGATGGGCTGATCATACCAGACCTGCCGCCGGAAGAAGACCCGGTATTCTTTGAGCAGGCCCGGGATGCGGGGCTCAGCACCATCTTCCTGGTGGCCCCCAATACCGGAAGCGAGCGCATGGTCCATCTGGGGCGGGAAGCCGGGGACCTGCTTTACGCCGTATCGATCATGGGTGTCACCGGCACGGCCTTGAGCGCTCGCCAAGACCTCACAGACTACTTGAAGCGTGTCCGGCTCAACGCTAATGTGCCGTTTGTTGTCGGTTTTGGGATCGCCACACCGCAGGATGTGCGCCGGGTAGGTAGCCTGGCCGACGGTGTGGTGGTGGGCAGTGCGCTGTTGCAACGGTTAGCCCAGGCCAGCGATCCGCCGGCTGAGGCCTACACTTATCTGCATTCACTGGCGGCCGCGCTGCCATAGATTTAAGGAAGATCAACACCAATTATGGCCCAAAAGAAAGTGAAAATCGCCATACAGGGAGCCGAAGGGAGTTTCTGCGAGGAAGCAGCCCACGATTTCTGCCAGCGGCATAATATGGGTGACTACCAGATGGTCTACCTGATCACTGCCGAAAAAGTGATGGAAGCGGTGGAACAGGAAGCGGCTGGATTAGGCATCCTGGCCATGGAGAATGCTCAGGGTGGAGTGGTAATCGAGAGCATGTACGCCCTGGCCCGGCACAGTTGCGAAATAGTGGAGATGTTCCATATCCAGGTGGAACAGTGTCTGCTGGGCCGGCCCGGTCTAACCATCGGGGATGTCACCCAGATCCACTCCCATCCACAGGCTTTGCGCCAATGCCGCAACTACCTGGCGGACCACTTCTGGACCCGCCCCTTGGTTGATGAGGAGGACACCGCCGTGGCCGCCAAGCGACTGGCCGATGGCGAATTGCCCTCGACTGCGGCGGTTGTGGGCAGCGGGTTGTGTGCCGAGCTATATAACCTGGTAGTCCTGACCGATGGGATTCAAGACCTAAAAAATAACCTGACATTGTTTTTAGGAGTCAAAAAATGACCCCGGGCAAACCGGCCCCATTGGTAGGTATCATCGGTTTCGGCCGCTTCGGCCCGGTGCTCGCTCGCATGCTGACCCCGGTCCACCAGGTGCTGGTGTACGATAATGCGGATGTCAGCCGGCTGGCCAGTGATGCGGGAGTCCGGGCGGTATCATGGCAGGAGGTTACCACCGCTGAAACTATCTTCGTAGCAGTACCTATCCGGCACTTCAAAGAGGCGGTGGCGCGGCTGAAAACAGCCGTACGGCCAGGCGCCACAGTGATCGATGTCTGTTCAGTCAAGGTCTACCCCGCCACGGTGATGCGGGAACATTTCGCTCCTGAGATCACTACCATCGCCACCCACCCTCTTTTCGGTCCCGACTCCAGCCGGGAAGGCTTTTCCGGATTGAAACTGATGATGGCGCCGGTTTCCCCCCGGAACGAATCCTTCACCTATTGGGAACACTATTTCAAGGGGCTGGAGATCGAAACTATGGTCATGACGCCAGAGGAGCACGACCGGTTGGCAGCTACCAGCCAGGGGATCACCCACTTCCTGGGCCGGGTGCTGGAGCAATTCGGGATTACCCCCACAGCCATCGACACCGAGGGTTTCGTGGACTTGCAGGCGGTGGTGGACCAAACCTGCCACGACACCTTGGAACTGTTTCAGGATTTGCAGAACTTCAACCCCTACACCATGGGTATGGTGGATGATCTTTTAGCTGCGGTGGAGCAGGTGAAACAGAAAATTCAACGGAGAGACTAAATGTTGGTAATTATGGATCCTCGCGCCACGGAGGCGGAGATCGCCCGCGTCAAGGAGCGGATCAAGGAGCTGGGCTATCAACCCCATCCCATTCCGGGGGCCAATCAGTTGGCCATCGGCGTAACCGGCAACCAGGGCACCGAGGACCGCATCTATTTAGAAGGTCTTCCCGGCGTAGTGCAGGTGATCAGAGTGACCAAGCCCTACAAGCTGGCCAGCCGCGACACCAAGCCGGAAAACACGATAGTGGATGTGCGCGGGGTAAAATTCGGGGCGGGCAACATTGTGATGATAGCCGGGCCCTGTGCGGTGGAGAGCCGGGAACAGACCCTGCGGATCGCTCAGCTCGTGGCGGACAGGGGCGCTTTAATGCTGCGAGGTGGCGCCTATAAGCCCCGTACATCGCCTTATGCATTCCAGGGAATGGGCGAGCAGGGGCTGGAAATTCTGGCCGAAGCTCGAGAGAAAACCGGCTTGCCGGTGGTAACCGAGGTTGTGGATCCCGCCGATGCCCCCTTGGTGGCCCAGTATGCCGATATGCTCCAGATCGGTACCCGCAACATGCAGAACTTTACGCTTCTGAAAGAAGTAGGTAAATTGGGGTTGCCGGTATTGATGAAAAGGGGAATGAGCGCCAATCTTGATGAAACTCTCATGTCGATCGAGTATCTGATGTCCCACGGCAGTAAAGCGGTGGTGGTGTGCGAACGGGGTGTGCGCACCTTCGGCAACCACTCTCGTAATACCCTTGACGTGAGCATAATCCCAGCCTTTAAGAGAGTGAGTCATCTGCCGATCATTGTGGACCCGAGCCACGCCGGCGGCCATAGGTATTCCGTAGTACCGCTGGCCCTGGCCGGAGTGGGGGCCGGCGCGGACGGGTTACTGGTGGACGTTCACGACGATCCCGACCATGCGCTGGTGGACGGACCACAGGCTCTGCTGCCGGACGATTTCAAGGAACTGATGGCGGTCCTGGGTCGTATTGCTGAGGCCCTCGGGAAATCGCTGGGATCGCCGCCGGCTGTGGACAGCGAGAGATCCTGACCTGATGAAAATATCCCTTCCCGGCGACAAGTCTATCTCGCACAGGGCCCTGATGCTGGCGGCTATCGCCGATGGCGTCAGCGAGCTGCGTAACCTGTCGCGCGGTGTGGATGTCACCAGCACCCGAGATTGCCTGGCCCAATGCGGCATCGCGTTTACTGATAAAAATGGTGTGGTCCTGGTCAATGGTCAAGGTGGATCTTTTTCGCAGCCGTCCGATGACCTGGATGCCGGTAATTCCGGCACTACCGCCCGGCTGCTGATGGGATTGCTGGTGGGCCGGGGAATTAAGGCCCGCCTGGTGGGCGACGTTTCCCTGTCACGCCGTCCTATGGCCCGGGTGGTGGAGCCGTTGCGGCAACTAGGCGCGCAGATGGAAATATCCGCCCGGCAGACCTTACCGGTGGTTATCGGGCCGTCGCAGCTGGGGACGCTGGACTATACTATGCCCATGGCCAGTGCCCAGGTAAAATCCGCCCTGCTGTTGGCGGGGCTGGTCAGTGAGGGAGGCGTCCGGGTGACCGAGCCGGTGGCCACCCGCAACCATACCGAACTGATGCTGGAGGCGTTGGGCGTCGATATCAAAGTTGCCGGCCATGAAATTACCATCGGGACCGGTGTTCAGGGATTCAACAGTTTTGAACTGGACATACCTGGCGATCTATCTTCGGCCGCTTTCCCTGCCGCTCTGGCCACCCTGGTGCCGGATAGGGACGTTACTTTCCCCGGCTTGCTGCTCAATCCCTCCAGATTAGGATTCTTCCGGGCTTTGAAGCGCATGGGGGCCCGGGTTGATTGGACCGTCGAAAAACGAGTGCTGGGGGAGGAAGTGGGCCGCCTGCGGGTAAGATCATCCACCCTTAAAGGCATCACAATCCGGGGTGATGAAATACCCACCCTGATCGACGAAATTCCCATCCTGGCAATTCTGGCATGTAGCGCCCAGGGCGAGACGGTGATCTGGGATGCCGGTGAATTACGGCTAAAGGAATGTGACCGGATCAAGGCGATCGTGGAGAACCTGCGTAGGATGGGGGCCCGGGTACAGGAACTATCCGACGGGTTCCGGATCCTGGGATCCTCCCGTCTGCGGGGAGCCACCATCACTACCCATTCTGATCATCGCATAGCCATGGCTTTCACCGTGGCCGGGAAGATCACCCGGGAGAAAACTACCATCGACGACCCTGATTGCGTGGAAATATCTTTCCCGGGCTATCATAAACTCATCAGCCGGATAAAAGCATGAAAACCCTGGCGGTAATCGGTTTCCCCCTGAAACACACCCTCAGCCCGTTGCTGCACAATCACCTATTTGGTCTGCTGGGGATCGACGCCCGGTACCAGGCACTGGAAACAGCCGCCGAGGATCTGGAGCAGGTAGCGATGCGGCTGCGCGCCGGCGACCTGGATGGTCTCAATATCACCCGGCCCCACAAGATCGCCTTTCGCGAGTACCTGGACCAGGTGGCGCCGGAGGCCGCTATCACCGGGGCGGTGAATTGTGTGTCCGTCGACCAAGCGGTGCTGCGCGGCCATAACACCGACTTGGCCGGTATTGCGCAGGCCTTCGAGGTAGCCGGACACGATTGCTCCGGTGAGCAAGTGTTATTGCTGGGCGCCGGGGGAGCCGCCCGGGCTGCGGCAGTTGCTTTGCACCGCATGGACGTGGCCGGGATAACAGTAGCTGCCCGGCGTTTGACTGCGGCTGAGGAGCTGATAGCAGCTCTGCCGGCCACCCACCATCCAGCCGATTTCCAGGCGATAGAATTGACTCCCCACCTGGACTCACGGTCGTTCGGACTGCTGGTGAACGCCACACCGGTGGGCCAGTGGCCTCGGGTGGATGAAGCCCTGGTAGGCGCCGGACAATTGAATAGGGGGCAGGTGGTGTTCGATATGGTCTATAATCCTGATGATACGCTACTGCTGCAGCGGGCTCGCTCAGTGGGATGTAAGGTAATTTCCGGCCTGGACATGTTCGTGGGGCAGGCCCTGGCCTCCACGGAACTGTGGTTTCCCGGCAGCACCGGTTTTGGCAGCGGATCGCTGCAACCAGGCATCGATCTGTCAGCCCTGAAGGAACTGTTGCGCGCAGGCATTTTGAAATCCACCGGCCGGTCGCTGACAGCCGAATCGCCTGAGGCCTCGGCATGATGCGCAGCCTGCGTTGGCTCACAGCTGGGGAATCCCACGGCCAGGGGCTGGTGGGCATTCTCGAGGGCCTGCCCGCCGGCCTGGAAATCGATGGTGACTTTATCGCCGAGCAACTGGCCCGCCGGCAGCGGGGTCACGGTCGTAGCCGGCGAATGAAAATCGAGCAGGACCGGGCCGAGATTATATCCGGCGTGCGGCATGGTCTGACTTTAGGCTCCCCTGTGGCTCTGATGATTCCCAACAAGGACTGGGTCAATTGGCGCGGACGCATGTCTGTTGAGCCGCCAAAGAAGCAGGTCCAGCCGGTAACCTTACCCCGTCCGGGACATGCCGACCTGGCCGGCGTGCTGAAGTACGGCTTCGGCGATATCCGCAACGTCCTGGAACGGGCCAGCGCCCGGGAAACGGCTATGCGGGTGGCACTGGGCTCCCTGGCCCGGCGGCTGCTGGTTGAGCTGGGCATACAAGTGGGCAGCCGGGTGGTGGCGATCCATACGGCGCTGGACGAGCAGCCCTGGCCCGGCGAACTCTCCCCGGAGGCCGTCAACGCCCGGGCTGATCAGTCTCCGGTGCGCTGCCTGGATGGTGCAGTGGAAAAACAGATGGTGGCGGCCATCGACGACGCCCGACAGGCTGGCGACAGCGTGGGGGGCGTGTTCGAGGTAGTGGCCACCGGGTTGCCTTACGGGCTGGGCAGCTACGGTCAGTGGGACTTGAAATTGCGTTCGCGTTTGGCCGAGGCGGTCATATCGATCAACGCCATCCAGGGGGTGGAGGTGGGGCTGGGGTTCGCCAGCTGCCAACGGTTGGGCAGCCAGTACCACGATGAAATATTACCCGATGGTCCAGGCCGGGTGCTGCGTCCCACCAATAACGCCGGTGGTATGGAAGCCGGCATCAGCAACGCTCAGCCGCTGATGCTCAGGGCGGTGATGAAGCCCATTCCTACCCTGGTCAAACCACTGCGCTCTGTTGATATTGCCACGGGCGAAGCGGGCCTGGCCCACCAGGAACGCACCGATTCGTGCGCGGTGCCGGCCGCTTCGGTGGTGGCCGAGAGCATGGTCTGCCTGGTGGTGGCTGATGCCATGCTGGAGAAATTCGGCGGCGACAGCCTGGAGCAGTTGCGGGCGCACATGGAATCCTCCGCTAAATATTAGGGCCGACAATGGTGTCTACGGACGGACCGGCAAATATCTGCCTGGTAGGCCTCATGGGCAGCGGTAAATCTACGGTGGCCCCCCTACTGGCGGACAGGTTGGGCAGGGAGCACATTGACCTGGATAAAGAGATCGCCCTGCGGCTGGGGCGGACTATCATGATAATTTTCGCAGACCAGGGGGAGGAATCTTTCCGGCGGGAGGAGCAAGTGGTTTTGCAGTACTTTTGCAACCGGGACGGCCTGGTTATCGACTGTGGAGGTGGGGTAGTATTGGCTGCCGGCAATCGGTCCCGCCTGAAAGACAATTTCACCGTCTACCTTCAGACCACGCCACAGACCCTGGCGCTCCGGGTGGGCTCAGCCGCCGGGCGGCCTCTGCTTCAGGGGGCCGAGCCGATCGAGGATCAACTGGCAGCCTTGCTGTCCGAGAGAGAAGCTCTATACCGGGAATGCGCCGCTGAGACCATTACCACTGATGACCGTACCCCCGCAGTGATCGCCGACGAAATAATTGCCCACCTGCCCGCCAGCCTGAAACCGGTAGTTCCATGACTACCCTAACCGTCGATCTGGGACCCCGCAGCTACCCATTGCATATCGGCGCCGGGCTGCTCAGCTCGCTGGCCGAGTTGCTGGCCCCGCTGGGGGTGGGCGGCCGTGTAGGGCTGGTCAGCAGCGTCCCGATCCACGACCATTATGGCGCCACGGTTACAGCCAGGCTGGAAGCTGCCGGCTGCCAGGTTACTACAAGCCTGATTCCCGATGGTGAACAGGCCAAAAATCTGGAAACCGTCGCCCGGCTGTACAACACTTTCCTACAGGCCGGTCTGGACCGCTCATCCACCCTGGTGGCCTTGGGAGGCGGCGTCGTGGGCGATCTCACCGGTTACGTGGCGGCCACCCTTTTTAGGGGCATCGGCCTGGTGCAGATTCCCACCACCCTGCTGGCAATGGTGGACTCCTCCATCGGCGGCAAAACAGGCGTCAATCACCAGCTGGGGAAGAACCTCATCGGGGCCTTTCATCAGCCGCTGGCGGTGATCATCGATCCTGCAGTCCTTAGCACCCTACCAAAGCGGGAGATGACCTCAGCCTTCGCTGAGCTGCTGAAGATG
>JACZSB010000437.1 GCA_022574435.1 Fidelibacterota bacterium | reverse complement strand
ATTGCGCATCCTGAAGATGCCCCGCTGGGTTTCCACACCTATCTGGCTGCAGACCCGGTCGGCCAGCATATTGCCGGTGATCTCGAGACCATAGTGGGCCAAGAGGTCCACCAGGTTGGTCTTGATCTGCGAGGCGAAACCGCGGTTCAGTTCGGCCTTGATCCGGCTCTGGGCCGCCAGCAGCGGCCGGCCCGACAGGACGTACTGGTCCAGGTGATAGAGGGCCTCGGTGGTGAGGGAATCGGTCACCTGGTTGATCAGCAGCAAGTCGATATCGGGCGCTACCGCCTGGTCCAGGTTCACATTGCGGACATTGTAGGTCTGCCCCAGCATGTCGCGGACGTTACGGTTACGGTCTTGCCACTGGGGGTCTGTGACGATACCCACGGTACGTTTATCCAGATCCACCAGCTTCTTTATGGCCGAAGCCAGCTGGTATTCCAGGCCGGAGGTGGTCTGTATCACGGGAATCACCTCCCGTTTGTCCTCGTAGAGCAGGGCTAGGCCCATCCACACGTTTTTGATCTCCATGCGGTCGTTTTCAATGGCCTGGAGTTGCATGGGCGGGATGCCGTAACGTTGGGCGTCCGCCTCCAGCTCCGAATCATCCTCCGGACGAAAGAATTCAAAGCGGAACTTGCCGCCGGAGTAGGCCTGGAATTCCTCCAGTAGGTCTTGCAGGTAGCGCCGGTTGTTGGCATACTGGCCCGGCAGGTTATCGGAGAAATAGACCTTGGCCAGCAGGCGGTCATCCAGTTTGGCAATTATCCCCTTGCTGGACGGGGAGAGGGTGTATATCTGGCCTTCAGTCAGGTCCCAGCGGAAAAAGAGCCGCCGGGAGATCAGGTTGGCCAGCACGATGATAGTGATGACTACTGCGAAGTAGATGATAAATGTGCGCAGGTTGGTAATGGTTTTCATGGCCTACCTCCACTTCCGCATTTCCAGCACCCGTACCGCCAACATCAGGAACAGGCCGGTGGTGGAGGCAAAATAGACCAGGTTGCGCGAATCGATGACCCCCCGGGAGATGTTGGACAGGTGGAAGTCGATGCTGACATACTGGACCAGGGCCGTGAGAGAGCCGGGGATGAAGATGAGCATTTTATCGAGCATGAAGAATACGAACACGATCATGAAACTGAGGATGAAGGCGGTGATCTGGTTACTGGTTAAGGCGCTGCAGAACACCCCGGCCGCCGCGTAAACGCCGCCCACCAGTAATAGTCCCAGGTAGCCGGTGAACACCGCCCCCGGGTCCAAGTCGGTGGCCACCAGCGCCAGGGTGGCGAAGTGGAACAGGGTAAAGCCCAGCCCCACGGCGATGAGTGCCACGGCCGCCAGGTATTTACCAAGCACCACTTCCCAGTCCGAGAACGGGAGCGTGACCAAAAACTCCATGGTGCCGGAGCTCTTTTCCCGGGCAATCAGTCCCATGGTCACCGCCGGTATGAAAAACAGGTAGATGATCGGCACCAGGCTGAAAAGCACCCGCAGGTCCGACTCGTTGATGATAAAAAACGAGCTGGCAAAGAACCACCCGGTGATCAACAGGAAGACCAGCAGAGTGATATAGGCCACGGAGCTGTTGAAATAGGCGGCCAGTTCCTTGCGGAAGATCAGGCCCACGTTGCGCAGCGTTAACAGCAGTTGATCAGGCATGGGCGCCTCCTTCCTCCAGGGTCAGACTGCGGAACAGGTCTTCCAACTGGGCCTGTTGGCGGGACATTTCCAGCAGCACCCAGCCCGCTTCCACCGCGTAGCGTGCCTCGTCAAATGAACGCAGCGAAGATCAAAAAAGCAAACGAAATTTTCCAGCTCGTGGTTGAGCTTCCGGTCGAGGAGCTGGAATCGTTCCTAACGACACACTGCGCCGGCGACACGGATCTTAGAGCATTTGTCGAACAGCTCCTCTCGCACGATGCGGCCGGTATGGGCGAATTCATGTGCCGGCCGGTGTTCATGCCGACACCGGAAGAGACGCAGGATCCCGAACAATACGTGCCGAAGCGCGTGGGACGGTATGCCATCATCCGCAAGATCGGTGAAGCCCTCTGGCCGAATCTCTCCGTCGCGCTCATCTCCCTGTTCTTGACGCTTGCGATCGCCCTGCCCATCGGCATCTACAGTGCGGTCCGTCAAGGCAGCCCCTTCGATCGAACCACCAGCACGGGCCTCTACATGCTGTACTCGGTTCCCAGCTACGTCATGGGCATGCTGTTGATTCTCTTCTTCGGTGTGAAGCTGGACTGGCTGCCCTTTCGCGGCATGCGCTCCGACAATTTTGCCGAGCTCGGGGCCTTGGGTCAGTGGTGGGATCTGGCGCAGCACTACATGATGATCACGTTCTGCTTCACCTTCGCCAACCTCGCCTACTACTCGCGATTCGTACGGCAGAACCTCCTC
>JACZSB010000436.1 GCA_022574435.1 Fidelibacterota bacterium | reverse complement strand
GCTTCTCGAGCACGGCGTTCTTGTAAGGCACGAGGAAGTCGAGGATGTTCGCCAGCGCCTCGCGGTCGGCGATGTCGGCGACACGGACGCCGGCACGGCCGACCTTGTCGACAAACGCGGGGCCAACACCGCGGCCCGTCGTGCCGATCGCGCCCTTGCCGCGCAGCTCCTCGTCCTTGACGTCGATCAGCCGGTGCCACGGCATGAGAACGTGCGCCCGGTCGCTCAGGAAGAGACGATCCTTCACCTGCACGCCGCGCTCGTCGAGGTGCTCGATCTCGTTCAGGAGCTCGACGGGGTCGACGACGCAGCCGTTGCCGATGAGGCAGATCTTGTCAGGGTAGAAGATGCCGGCGGGGACGAGATGTAGCTTGAACTCGCCGAGGTCGTTGATGATCGTGTGCCCGGCGTTGTTGCCGGCCGAGTAGCGCGCGACGATGTGCGCCTTCTCCGCGAGGAGGTCGACAATCCGCCCCTTGCCTTCATCTCCCCACTGCCCACCGATAACGACTGTTACTGACATAGAACCGGGGCCGTCATTGCGGCCCCATCTCCTTTCGGGTCTGAATCCCGCAGGAAGTATAAGGGCGCGTGCCTGAGCGAGGCAAGGCGACGAGAAGGAAACCATGGCCACCGCGCCGACGTATCGCCTGCAAGACGCGAACCGCCCCGAGGAGGACCGAATGCTCTGGAGAATGCTTGTATTGCCCGTGCTTGCTCTGGCGTTGGCCGGCGTCGCCTGGGTTGCGCCCCCTGCGCTGCAAAGGCCGGTGGAATCGGAAAAAATATATTCCAGTGCCCTGGGAGATTATAAGCTGCAGCTCCCAGAGAACTTCAGTTCGGGGGCAGCTATAAATCTCCGGCAGACAGTGGAGACGGTGACAACGGTGCTGGTGGAGCGCTATGGCCCGGTGGCTAAGAGCCGCTATGAGCTCATACTGGCCCGGGATCATGCCGAGATGGCCAGCTGGACCGGGCACGAACTGCCAGAGTGGTTCCAGGCGGTAACCATTAAACACCCTTCCCGGGTAGTGCTACTCATACCCACCACCTTTGATGCCGACTTTTCGGTGGGAGAGTTCGAGCAGACCCTGTTGCACGAGTTCACCCACCTTTACCTGTTTCGAGTGGCCCCCGCCGCCGGTGGTGGACAGTTGCCCGGTTGGTTCCATGAGGGGCTGGCTGTATATACCAGTAGCGGGTTCAACCGCGGCTTCCACTGGGCCCTGGTGAAGGCCCGGCTGGTGGGCCGTTTCTATGACCTGAATGAATTGCGCCGGTTTCATCACAGCTCAGCTGATTGGAGTACCCAAGCCTACGCCCAGGCCTATCTGGCGGTCCGGGAAATGGCGGAGCTTTACGGGCCGGGCATTTTCCGGGAAATATTCACCGGCCTGGCTGCAGGGGATGACTTTGGGATGGCCTTCGCCTGGGCCACGGGTGAATCACCGGCTAAGTTCCAGGAGCACTACCGGGCACAACTGGAGCGGCGCTACAATCTCCTGATGGTGGTGGCAGACCCCCGGGTGCTGTATATATCCTTGCCATTACTACTGATCGTGGCCTACCTGGCTCGCTTGCGGCGCAATGCGGTTATCAAGGCGCGATGGCAGGTGGAAGAGGAGCTGCGGCTACTTAAATTGGAGCGCGATGGTCAGGGGCCGGATAGATTTGAAGCCTAACAGACGGAAAATAGCAGGTTGTCAAACCGTAGTCGGTTTACCCCGGCCCGCCCTGGTAATGGTTGCCTTGATCAATGTGGTGTTGAGCACGGTCTTATGGTCGCAAACCAGTTTCGAGTGGCTGGCGGATGCCGCCCATCCCCGGGGCCTGGCACTGGCCAACTCCACGATTGCGGCGCAACTACCGACCGAGGCGGTTGGTTTGAACCCCGCCGGGTTGGCCGCCATTGCCGATAGCAGCCGACCGGTCCGGCGCGTCGAATTTGGCTTGCGCCTTTATCCGGCCGGTATCAGCCAACGGGCTGTCCAGTTGGTTATGTCGGCCAGGTCACAGGTAGTGGCCCTGGATATCCGCAATATGAATTATGGCATTTTCCAGGGCTATGATATAGATGGGCAGGAGACCGGCAATTACGGCGCCGGCGATCTGCTGGTGCGGGTTGCTATTGCCCGCCGCCTGGGACGGATCATTACCGTGGGCGCCACTGTGGGGGGGCTGTACAGCCGGCTGGAAGAAGTTAGGGCCAGCACCCTGTTGTGGTCGTTGGGCCTGCAGCTGGCCGTGCCGCGCTTCGATCTGCGCCTGGGAGCGGTGGCGCAAAACCGGGGACGTATCGTCAATCAGTACACCCCCAGCGCCTATCCGGATGAACTCCCCACCGCCTTGCTGGTAGGCGCCGCTAAAACCTTGGCCCACCTGCCGCTGACCCTGTCTGTCACTGCGGG
>JACZSB010000080.1 GCA_022574435.1 Fidelibacterota bacterium | reverse complement strand
CATGAAAAAGAATGGCAGAAAGATCGTCAATGTCCTATTGGTAGAGGACAACCCCGTGGACGCCCGGCTGGCCCAGGAGGTGCTGAAGCACTGCCGGTTGTATCAATGCCAGACCAAACTGGTCGATAGCCTGGCGGCGGCCAAAAAACACCTGGGCCGGAACACCACGGACGCGATCCTGCTCGACCTGGGGCTACCGGACAGCACCGGCCTGGAGACCTATTTTAAGATCAGGGAGGTTGCCCCCCGAGTCCCGGTGGTGATCCTGAGCGCGTCGGGGGACCAGGACTCGGCCCTCGCCGCCATCCAGGACGGCGCCAAGGATTACCTGATTAAGTCAGCGGCAAGCTACCAATACCTGGATCGGGCTATCCGCTATGCCGTAGAGACTGGGCGTGTTGAAAGAACAATATTTGAGGGGACCAAGAAGCTTCGGGAAGTCAGCATGGCAGCAATCCGGATGGCGGATATAAGCCCGGATGAAGATCTTTATGCCCTAATTACCAAATCGCTGAGAAGTTTATCCGGTGCTATGATAACCCATATTTCCGTCGTTGGGGAAAGCAGTTTGTTGAGCATTCAGCATATCGACGGTTTACCTGAAATCTTAGAAAAAGCAGTCTCCATGCTTGGTGTCCCGATTGAAGGGCTCGAATTTGACCTGGATGCTGACATTTTCGCTGCTCTTCGCTCGGGAGAGTCACACATTGCAACCAATCTTTCCGAAACGGTCATCATCCCCTCCTTGGCACCGGGTATAATCAATAAAATTCAAAAGTTGTTGGGGATTGGGGACATACTGTTTTTGCCGCTTCGGTATGCAAATACCCTCATTGGAATTTGCACTGCGGTGTTCCATAAAAATACTGCTCCGGATAAATTATTGCCGCAATTCATGACAGTGTTCACCGACGCTGCCGCCATCGCCATGCACCAGCGGGAGACTCAGCAGCGTCTAACAGAGAGCGAGGGAAAATACCGCAATGTAGTTGAACGCGCCAATGACGGCATTGTGATTATTCAGGACGGCCTGGTCACCTACGCCAATGCCAAAGCAGCTGAGATGAAAGGCGAGTCACTGGAGGAAATCGTAGGCAGCCCCTTCACGGATAATGTTAATCCTGAATATATATCTATGATTGGTGATTACTATTCGGCACTGATGGCTGGCGATGAGATTCCCCAAAGGCTAGAGATCGATTTTCGCTCGCCCAAGGGCCAACTCCTCTCCATCGATATCAACGCCAGTCTCATTGAACACCGGGGCCAACCGGCGATCATGGCTATGCTCAGGGACATCACCGGACGTAAGATGGCGGATGAGGCGCTACGCAAGGAGAACGCTGCACAGCGATTGCTGCGGATCGTTGCGGTGGCTGCCAATGAGGCGACTGACGCTGAGCAAGCATTGGCGTCCGTTCTTAAAGAAGTCTGTGTGTACGCCGAGTGGCCCATTGGCCATGTCTACCTCCCGGCAAAAGATTCATCGGGCCAGCTCCGGCCCACAACCATCTGGTTCCTGCTGCAGCCAGAGCGTTATAAATCGTTCAAGCGCGTAACCGAGAGAACCAACTTTGATCCTGGAGTTGGTCTTCCGGGGCGGGTGTTCTCTACCGGCAAACCCGCTTGGATCGTCGACGTGAACAAAGACACAAATTTCCCAAGGGCCAAACTGGCAAATGACATCGGCGTCAAAGCCGGATTTGGATTCCCAGTGCTGGTAGGTACTGAAGTCGTGGCTGTATTGGAGTTCTTTTCACCGGAGGCGCTTGAGCCTGATGAGCGCCTGCTGGAGATTATGGCTAATGTGGGCACCCAACTGGGAAGGGTTTTCGAGCGCCAGCAGGCGACCGACAAAATAGAAGCCGTGGCCTTCGAGCTGCGCCAGCTGATCGAGACGGCTAACGCCCCCATTATCGGTATCGATCTGGGCGGCTTGATTAACGAGTGGAACCAGAGCGCTGAGAAAATCACCGGGTTCAAAAAGAAAGATGTGATGGGCCAAAATCTGGTTGAGACGAGGATCACCAAGGAATATCAGTCGGCCGTTAAGGATGTGCTGGACAAGGCGCTGCAGGGCCAGGCGACGGCCAACTACGAGTTCCCCCTGTATACCAAGGATGGGGAGCGGGTAATGTTCCTGCTCAACGCCGGCCCCCGCCGGGACAAGGAAGGCAACATCGTGGGCGTCCTTGGTATCGGCCAGGATATCACCGAACTGGCCAAGTACCGGAAAAGTCTCGAGAGCATGGTCGAAAAACGGACAGAGGCGCTCAATCTGTCCCTGGCACAGACCGAGACAACCCGAGACCGCATCGACGGCATCCTCAAGGCCATCGGTGACGGCCTGATCGCCACGGACATGCGCAACCGGGTGATTATGATGAATGGGGCGGCGGAAGACATGCTGGGGGTCCGGCTTAGCGATGTCATCGATCGGCCTATCGAACTTGCCATACAGGATAAGACCCTGAGGGATCGAATTGTCACCATTCTTGGGAAGCGATCCACCGGCTACGCCGTCGACTTCGAGCTGCCTGATCCGGAAGCCGAGCATCCGCGCATCATGCGGGCGCGAACGTCGGTGATCTTTGACCGGGAGGGCCGGCAGACCGGGATCATCACCATCATTCACGATGTATCTCACGAGCGGGAAGTGGACCGTATTAAGACCGAGTTTATTTCCACCGCAGCCCACGAGCTGCGTACGCCGTTGACCTCCATCCTGGGGTTCTCGGAAATCCTCATGACGCGAGAAGATCTTGACCAACAGGAAAAGGACAGGTTCCTGATGCATATCAATCGGCAGGCCCGGGCGCTGGGTGACATCATCAACCATCTGCTGGATATTTCGCGGATCGAATCGGGCCTGGGATTCGCCCTGAACCTGGCGGAATGCGACGCGGGCGACGCCATAAAGATGGTTGTCGAGCCATTTATCTCCCAAGACCCCAAACACAAATTCAAGGTTAGCCTGCCGGATAAAACCCAGATATTGATCGTGGACAAAGATAAACTGGCCCAGGCGCTGGAAAATCTCATCGGCAACGCAGTGAAATACTCTCCGGACGGGGGCCAGATCATTGTAAGTGGGGTTACCAGGAATAATCGCTATGTGGTAACCGTGGAAGATCAAGGCATTGGCATGAAACCGGAGCAGGTGGAACAGATATTCGATAAGTTCTACCGGGCGGACAGTTCCGATACAGCTATCGAGGGCACCGGACTGGGCATGAGCATAGTACAGGTGATTATTAACGCCCATCAGGGCGAGGTCTACGTGGATAGCGAGTACGGGGTAGGTACGAAAGTGACCTTTTCGCTGCCGTTGCCCAGCGAGCAGTAGCCCAGACCTGAAAACGCTGCCGGCCAGGATCGGCAGCCATGGTCAATTCATTTAATTGCTGGAGGGAGCCTGGTGAAAACCATACTGATCGTAGATGATAAGGCGGAGGTGCGGGAGCTGGTGGAGGTGACCTTGCGGGTGGGAGATTACCGCATCCTGCAGGCGGACAACGGCGACCAGGCCGTGGAAATCGCTCAAGCTGAGCGGCCGGACCTCATGTTGCTGGATGTGATGATGCCCGGGGGAATGGACGGGTTCGAGGTTTGCGAGCGGTTGAAGAGCGACCCTGCCACACAAGGGATTACCATTATCATGCTAACGGCCAAAGGGCAGCAGGTGGATAAAGAGCGCGGGAGCCAGGTCAAGGCCGATGGCTACTATACCAAGCCGTTCAGCCCCCTGGAACTGCTGCAAAAGGTGGAGGAAGTGTTAGGGGAATAGTTTCCTCTATCCGGTATAAATGGTGGGACAATCACAGGTAAATGCTACTACGGCTGATCCGCCAGCTGGCGGACTGACACAGTTCAGACAGACTCCACTCATTCTTCAGGCAATCGCCAATAAATTTCAAGCGTTCGTCCATGGGACAGGTCTCTTTCCAGGGCATCGGCAAGGTCCTCCTTAGCGCCCATGTTAGCAACTGTAACCCATGTCCCCGTCTAGGATGTAACCGATGTAACCGGTTTATACTGCCTGGCCTAGCCCAGAGCACATATTCCCTTGGCCCGCATAACATGGCCGGGGCTATATCCATTAAAGAGGATGATGGTTTGCTACCGGCCGCATTTGATGAAGGCAATTTGCCAAAGGGGCGGAAATGCCGCCTCAGTGCCGGCTCGCTAGCGGCCAGGGACGAGTCCTTTTTACAAAACTTTTGGTCTTGGTTGGAGGCCACCTACTTATGCAGAATCATCTTGCGAGACTGCAATTCACCGCGTCCAACCTGAAGCGTGATGATGTAAAGACCTGAGGCCAACCGCCGGCCCCGTTGATCAAATGGCAAGAAGGTGTAGGTATAATGATCGGCCGGCTGGTAGCCCCAGACCAGGCGCCGGACCAACGCCCCGCGCAGGTTATACACCGTCAGGCGAATATTCGCGCCCGTCAGAACATCATAGGGAATTTGAGTCTCGTCCATAAATGGATTGGGATAGTTCTGATATAGCCGGTGGGCCAGAACTGCGCCGGGGGTGCTGGTATCGGGGGCCACCTGGAAGAAATCGAGGATACGGGCCATGAGCGAATCGCGGGCAGCGGCGGGATAGATGGTCTCGAAACCGACTGCCAGGTAGACCAGATGACCAGGCACTGCGCCGTTTGCAAAGGTTCCTTCGTAAGCAATGCCGGCGCCGCCCATGACTGGGTAATCCACATCCGCATACCTGGCTATCGACACGGCGCCGCCATACGGTTTAATTCCATCGGGCCAGTCCACGAAGTAGCTGCCGTGGCTGCCGTCGTCAAAATTAAAGGGATCCAGGCCGGCCAGCAGCGTACCAGGCTGCGGGTCGATGCGGAAACTGATGTCGCCGAATTGATCTACGGCCCGGTCAGCCATGTAAGTAGCCTTAAAATATTGCTGATAGAATTCGGCGTCGGCACTACTCCCCTGGTCCACCAGATCGTAACCTATTTCTGAACCGGATATGAGCAGGTTGCCGCCTGCTGCCAGGTAATTTGCGATAATAGCCTGCTCGGCTTGATTAAAGCTGGCATCGGCGCTGGCCTCTTCGCCCGAGATCCAGATAATGGCATCGTAATCACCCGGAATGACCAGCCCTTGTGCAATGGCCTCGTTAGTGGCTGAATCGAATACGTAATCCTCCCCGGCAACATGGGGCCCGTGCCGCTTGATATAGTCGCCGGTGTTCACTGTACCGGTGATGCGGTCGAAACCATCAACAATCAGGATCTGGCTGTTTCGCCTGCGGGTCGATGCCGCCAGAGTGTTCGATTCCGCGCTTATCCCGGCTGAGTTGACACCTGCTATGCGCAGGTAAATGGTGGTGTCGGTTGGCAATCCCGCTATCTGGAATAGTGGCGCCTGGTAGTCACCCCAGTTGGTGAGGTTGTCCACATCAGTCCCCGCCAGGACCCGATAGCTGCCTGCATCCTGGTCCCCGGCCAAAACCGTTAGGGTGCCGTCGCCGTTGCCGGTAACCGCCCATGCGGTAGGTTTGGCAGGTGGCGACGCCAGGGTGAAATGATCCGCCAGGGCGCCCCACAACTCGGTGCGGGAACCATCCAGTCCCAGGGCCCACATGCCCACTCCGGCCAACTCTTTATCAAGCGCCAACTCGTATTTTAGTGAGAGACTTAAACTGTCGTCGTACCACACTTGCCGGGCACCGTTATCCTGGTAATTGAACCACGGCGATGATGAACCGGGATCCCAGTTGCGGCCATAGGTCTGTGCCATTTCCGCCGCAACGCGATATACCTGGGCTTTGCCCGAACCACTGGTAACGGCGTATTTAGTGGTATTATCCACCGGCCAATCCCGGGCGTAGTATGGCAGCCCCAGGATTATTTTAGCGCCGTTATTGCCGGTCTTGCTCAGATAGTCGTTGACGGTGCGGCGCACGTTCCACGACATGCTGGGGGTGGTACCATCCAGGGGGCTGACCGGCCCGGCATTGTCACTGCCGTTCCAATGATAATCGTAACCCATGATGAACAGGCCGTCAGTGATCTGGGCCAACGAATTATAGTCCCACCGGTTGGACCAATCAACCGCCGGCATGGCCATGGTCACGATGGAATTGGGGATATTGGTATGGAAGGCCTCGGTCAACTCCTGCATGAAGGTGACCATATTAGCTTTCTGGCCATCCGGCATAACCTCAAAGTCGATGTCTATGCCGTCAGCCTCCACCTCCAGGACCGCCGCCAGTAGATTGTCTATGGCCCGTTGGCGGTTGGCGGCGCTGCCTAACAAAGTGCTCAGGGCCGAGCTGCCAAAAAGGATTGCGGTGAGCTTCACCTTGACTCCCCGGGCGTGAGCGAAATTCACCAGATTTATGTTGCCCCAGTTGCGGTCGGTCAAAATAGTCCCATCCGGGTTGAGTTCCGCCCCAAAGTAGTTTATCTGGGTCAGCAGGTTATAATCGAGGGCGTTGAGGAAGTCGACCCCATAGTCCCAATAGCGCAGATAGCCCACAATTTCCTTGGTGGGCGCCAATACCCTGGGCAACGGCAGCGGTAGGTTGGCCGCCAGGCTATCGACGCGCCGATAGTCGACCACCACATCGCGATGATCGAGCAGTTCCTGAATATGTATGGGTAAACGCTCCTGGGCGATCAGGCTGGTTGGCGGTACCACAATCAGAGCCAGGCCTAAAGTCCAAAACCAGCTCGCCGCCGGCAGGCCGAGCCCAGCTCTTTGAATCTTATCCTGAAGAGATAACATCGCCGGGCAATTTATAACGGGTCAGGCCCGCAATAGCGGGATGCTAAGGATTATTTTTAGCATCAGACAATAAAGGCTATCGCTCCTGCGATTGAAATGAAATGGGCCGTCTTTCAGATACAGATGAAAGGATATTGGACAGATACCGCGCAACTTACCCAGGATTGAACCTCCGGGACATAATTCGGCAAGGTCATCCTCCCGGTCAATCATTTATAATTCATTTGGAGGAATGAATCCCGGTCATTGGATTGATATTGAATCGGAACGGAATTAAACTTGGGGTCGATAATAACGGAGGATACGCGTGGAAGTCATAATAAAAGCAGATTATAAGCAGATGAGTGCCGAAGCAGCTGCGAGGATTGCGGACCTGGTTTACCATCAACCCAATGCGGTGCTGGGCTTGGCCACGGGGAGTACTCCCCTGGGCCTGTACAAGGAGCTAATCAGGCTCCATCGGGATGACGGTCTCGATTTTTCAAAAGTGATTACCTTCAACCTGGATGAATATGTTGGATTGCCCGCTTCGCACGAGCAGAGCTACAATTATTTCATGAAGGATAATCTTTTTGACCATATCAATGTCAATCCCAGCAACATCCACGTCCCCAACGGGATGGCCAGTGATATAGAGGCCTATTGTTTGTGGTACGAAGATGAGATCGAGGCCTACGGTGGTATCGACTTGCAGATCCTGGGGATTGGGAGTGACGGGCATATCGCATTCAACGAACCGGCCTCATCCCTGGGCTCACGGACTCGACTCAAGACCCTGACTAAGCAGACCATAGACGATAACGCCCGCTTCTTTGACGATCCCACTGAGGTACCGCACTATGCCATCACCATGGGGGTCGGCACGATTATGGAGGCCAAAACCTGCATTCTGCTGGCCAGTGGCAAGGGTAAGGCCGACACTGTGGCCAAAGCAATAGAGGGTCCCGTCACGGCACTCATCACCGCTTCAGCCCTGCAACTACATCCCGATGCGGTATTTATTCTCGATGAGGAAGCTGCCTCGTCGCTCGAGCTACATGACTACTATCAATGGGTTTATGAGAATAAACCGGAATAATAGTGCCGGCTGCCATTGGTCATTGCCCTTTTTGGACTCTAACCAGGAACAGCCCTGGCGGTTCATGTGCAGAATATATTGGCATGGCACGATTATCAGCTAAACCCAAACCGAAACTTGCCAGACGACTCATATCCTTGGGAAGGAACCTTTGACGGCTAAGAAGGAAAATGTCACCTTCATGGGCATCAACTGTATCTCTTAACCGCTCCAGAAACTTGGTGGGTCTATCGTCCTTAAAAAAATTGCCGCCAACGCGCACAAAGCGTACCATCGGGGGAAATGCGGGAATCAGGTAGGACCATGGTCTGCCACCGGCGATTATTATCATGGTATTTTCAGGATGGGATAAAACGGGCGCTTGGACTTGAATAAATTCGGATTTGAATGGAAGACGCTCCCATTGAGGGACATTGACTATCGTCACAATTAGGAGCACTGAGCCGATAAATCCTATTAAGATGTGAAATGGGTCCTTCAGAATTTTATTGAGCAAGATGAATATAACAACAGGAGAGATTAACTCGAGGGGGTTGGTATATCTATAGATAGAAAACTTCAGTTGCCAAATTATATAGCTGAGAATAAAGAAGAGAATTAAAAATCGATAACTGCGGTCCCCTGAGTTAACAACCTTAGCATTGCCCTTTGCAGTCGATGCTCGATTTCGCAAGATAAATTTCATTAACCACACAAGGGACATAATATATATAACCAAATAGCGAATATCATGATGATAATGTTGCTGGTACGTATAACTATTCTTATAGACCCGGTAAACAGGAAATAATAAGTGATCCATTAAATTTTTTGGGAGATACCGGAGATCATTATAATTTACATCAGGATAATACGGTGATTTAAAAAATCCATTATAAAACGGAAATAACGGGCTCTCGTACATTTGCCAAAGGTGCCACATCCACCATCCGCGTGAAATCAGGATGCCTGCCACTACAGCCACCCCAATGATGAGAACCCGATAATAGCTTTCTTTCGTCACAGGGCTTGATAGTACGATGGCGAGGAAAAATCCTAAACCGTAAATCACCAATGTCAATTTCAAACCGATGCCAATTCCCATTATCAGACCAGCCGAGACCGGCCAGAGAAGTGTTCGGCGATGAATCTGCGCTCCCTCTAAATGCTGGAAAATAGGCAGAACCAATATGATGGGAAGAATAACGAAGATCGATGTCGTTATATCATTGGTTGATGTTCCGATCAATCCCATCATAACCGGAGCATATGTGCCCGCAGCAGTAGCTATAGCTGCTAATCCTATTCGCAACAGTGGAGCGCGACCCTTAAAAAGTGATAAAAACAGGACAAATATTAGGCTGGCATTAATCCCTTGAATAGAACCCAAGGAAAATGCTGCCCAGTAAGGTGATAATTTTGTATTAAGAGTGTAGTTAAGTAGATCGATGGTGGGATTAAGGAAAGATTGAATCTGAGCTGGAATTAAATCTTGTTCAAGGCGATCTTCGATGATGGCATAAGCATTGTAATAGTGATAATTCCGAGTATCCCAATTATTGTCCTGACCTTTCTGTATGGCCAGATACCCAAATACCATGGGGATACAAATTAGTATCAGATACAGGTTAACGGCGTAGCTGTCAGGCAGCTGTAAAAATTTGGTTAATATGGACAACTGCCAACCGCTCCGGCTAGTATTTTTAGCCTATTTAACTTGGTGGATTGCCGATTATCCAGCCTGTTATGCTGGAGCATACTGTTTTGGTCCCAATACAATGCCGTGTGACGTGCCCTA
>JACZSB010000435.1 GCA_022574435.1 Fidelibacterota bacterium | reverse complement strand
GGACCTAAACAGCCTGACACTAAACTACTGGCAGTCGCCGGCGGGGCAGACGGCGCTGGACTGGCTGGAAGGCAACGCGGGAGAATACGGCTACGTCATGGCCTATCCGCCGGGGCGGGACGCAGGGCCCGGATACGAACCGTGGCATTGGTCATACCGGCCGTTGTCCCAGCCGCTGCTGCGTGACTTTCAGCGGTACGTGACGGAAAATGCAATAAAGGGATTTGTCGGCGCCGAGCAGGTGCGGCGGCTGGACTGGCTAAAATTTGTTTTCGGGGTGAACGAGTCCCTTAAGTAGCGTCGCGGCGGCGGGGCGAGGTCAGCGACCGGTCAGTCTTCTTCCTCGTCGTAGTCTTCCTCTTCCCCCTCCTCTTCATCGTATTGTTCATCCTCAGCGTATTCGTCGTCGTCCTCCTCCCAGTCTTCATCGTCATCCTCGTCTGCCTCTTCCTCATACCCCGCTTCCTCGAAGGTCTCCGGGTAGTAGCCCGGTAGCACGGTGGCCGGGGCTTCCACGGGCCCCATAGCGGCCTTCACACCAGGAGCAGCCGGCTTGCCGGTGAGCAGCATGACCACCAGCGGCAGGGTAGTGACCACCAATATGGCCACCGCCAGGGCCGGGCCCAGCAGGTTTAATGTGTAGCCGCCCCAAATATTCTGCTCGAGGCCGTAGGTGATGAAGGCGGAGGGCGCTAAAACAACCCCCAGACCGGCGATTACCTTTCCGACCGCCATGCCCAGCGGAGTGCCGGAGCCCGAGTCCGCTTGGGGACCACCCAGGTCGGCGGCCAGCAGATAAAACAGCCAGCACAGCAATCCTATACCGACAGTAATCAGGGTGATCAGGAAATCACCTAACAATAGCGCGGCCAGGCTGGCGGCATACACCAGGACCACTATCAACCTACTGATAAAAATGCGCCCTTCGCGGGTCATGAGCACCTCCATGGGCTATGCTGCGGTGCGAACCCACCGACGAACGTTCGCGGGGCGGGCCGATTCGCCGGATAAATTGCCACCCGTCCTCCCTTAATGCAAGGGCAAATCGGCCTGGTGGCCAGTTCAGACGGTGGGCAACTGGCGGTGGCTATCAGCCATGACCGGTTATAATTTCGCTGCGATGAAAGGTAAACCAATTAAAACGGCGGTGATCGGGGTGGGCCACCTGGGTGGCTTCCATGTTGAGCAGCTGCGGCAACTGCCGGAAGCGGACCTGACCGGGGTCTACGACAGCGACCCTGAGCGCCTGGCCACTGTGAGCCGTGAGCAGCAGGTCCGGGCATTCGCCACCCTGGAAGAAGCGTTGGATGTGGCGGAGGCGGTATCGGTGGTGGTGCCCACGGCCGGCCATTTCCAGGTGGCTTCCCAGGCGCTGGAAGCCGGCTGCCACGTATTTATAGAGAAGCCCATCGCTCGCACCCTGGACGAAGCGGACCGGTTGCTGCGGCTGGCGGAGAAGTGCCAGCGGCTGATCCAGGTGGGGCATATCGAGCGGCTCAACCCGGCGTTGGCCGTGCTGGACAAATACCGGCTGCGGCCCCGCTTCATTGAGGGCCACCGCCTGACCTCCTTCAGCGAACGAGGCACCGATGTGCCGGTGATCCTGGACCTGATGATCCACGACATCGATGTGGTGCTGCACCTGATAGGATCACCGGTGAGCGAGGTGCGGGCCAACGGCGTGCAGGTGATTACCGATTCCATCGACATCGCCACCGCCCGGCTGGAGTTCGAGAACGGCGCCGTGGCTAACCTCACCGCCAGCCGGATCTCACAACGGCCAATGCGCAAATTGCGAATCTTTCAGGGCAGCATGTATATCGGCATCGATTTTCTGCAGCAGCTCACTGAGGTTTACCAGCTGATCGACTCCGACCGCCAACCCCAGGAGGCACTATTAGCCATCCCTTTCGAGTATCGCGGCCGCCGCCGGCTGATCACCTACGAGAAACCGGCCACCGAGAAATATAACGCCCTGCTGATGGAACTGCGCAACTTCATCCGGTCGGTGGCCGGGCTGGAGCAGCCGGCGGTGGACGGTTATGCTGCCCGGGCGGCGCTGGATGTGGCTATGCAAGTCCAAGCGGCCATCGACCGGGGCGGACCATTGCCTGAAGGCGAGGCGCCGTCATAGATCATACCGACACCCGGCGCAGCCTGATTTATCGCCTGGGTGACTTTCATTTCCGCTATCGCAGCGTTACACCGCTGCCCATCGGCCTGTTGCTCATATGGCAGGCCAGGGTGGCCTATCCCCTATATGCCTGGGGTCTGCTGCTGCTGGCGGCCGGGGAGCTGCTCCGGCTGGCGGCGCTAAGGGCCTCCGGCAAGGCCACCCGCACCAGGAAAGTGGGCGCCCGGCGGCTGGTTACCTGGGGGCTGTACGCCCATACCCGCAATCCACTATACATTGGTAATTTCCTGCTCTGGTT
>JACZSB010000434.1 GCA_022574435.1 Fidelibacterota bacterium | reverse complement strand
TGGTGATCAGGGGATTCATTTTCGACCAACTTATTGAGGTTTGGTAGACCGGGAGTCAGCTTCATCAGGAATGACAGCCAACCACTTAACAGAATTTATAATTCCTGGTAATGGCACCGGGCGTAAAACTACAGCGGCTGGCAGTGCCAGGCAAGTCTGTAAGCAGCGACTTAAAACCGTCCCCGGATCGATGCTGGCAATATAGGGGCCCATAAAAAACCTCCGACGGAGGGGGCCGATCGCTCCGTCGGAGGTTGGTAGACACTCGAACTTGTAAATTGTTGCTTACCTATGCCCGCGGGTGGTGGGATTATGCAGAGCGTTTGGTAGGTCATTTCACCGTTTTTTGGCTGGACGCCAAGTGCAGGAAGCATAGGTAAGCAAGTTTTGCATCGAGGCGGCTGCCACCGCACTCGCTACCGGATATTTCAAAAAGCAATTCTGTTAATATCAGGGGCAAATACCTTGCCAGAAGTTCTCCGGAGGGGGAGGATCGACGGGGCAGGTCTACGGGATCGACCAGCGGCGGACGTATATGGCTGTCAAACTGCCAGGGCTGCGTCAAAATGTTACACCGGTTGTGGCCCGGTCCCGAATCATCTCAGTGAATTTCCCTGGTCTTGCCGAACCGGACAATTCATGACGCCAAACACCGCTTGCAAAATTGGCGCCCCGGTATTAAAGTGTCGCCCGTTGCGGCAGCTATGGGATGGGAGGCTTCCCACGCAAGTAGCGTAAGTCAAATCTTACAACCAAGATGATAAGGGCAAGCCCGTCGGCAAATAATCGCGGCGACTCCAGCCGCGGGCCGGAAATGGGCGGTTTTAACTATGGGGAAAAAAGTCAGCTCGAAGGAATTGGGACTGGTAGCCGGTCTGGCCCTGGGTAAATTCTTTTTCAATACTGAGGATCTACATTTCGGCCTCTGGACGGACGACCTGGAACCGGTGGTGGACAATTTCAAAGCCGCCCAGGAAAATTATAGCCGGCATCTGATCGATCACATTCCCACTGGTGTAAAAACGATCCTCGATGTGGGCAGTGGGGGCGGCAATCTGGCGGCGGCCTTGCTGGCCGAGGGCTATTCGGTGGATTGCGTCTCCCCCAGCGAGCACCTATCCCGGCGGATCGAGGAAAAACTGGGCAACCAGGGGGAACTGTTCAAGTGCAAGTACGAGCAGCTGGAAACCGGCCGGCGCTACGATCTGATACTTTTCAGCGAAAGCTTCCAATACGTGAAAATCCCCGCCGCCCTGCAGAAGTGCATGGAACTGCTCAACGATGAGGGCCATATTCTAATCTGTGACTTCTTCAAACTGGATAGCGGCCGGCAGTCGATCCAGGGCGGCGGCCACTCCCTGGCGAAATTCCAGGCCCACATCGCAGAGGTCCCGGTGACCAAGCGGCTTGATATCGATATCACCGAGCGCACTGCCCCCACTATCGAACTGTGGGATGCTTTCCTCCGGGATGTGGGGCTGCCGGTGCGCGGCCTGACGGTGGAATATTTCCGCACCAGGTTCCCCTGGATAACTCGCCTCTTGGGCTGGCTATTGGGTCAACGCCTGGCACGCATCGACCGCGAATATTTCTCCGGGGTATCGCTGCACCAGGACTTCCTGGCCAATAAGACCTACCGGCTGCTAATCTATCAAAAGACGGCCTAGACCGCGGCTACCGGCGGGCGATGATCTCCTCTATCTGATCCAGCAGCTGATCCATTTTCTTTGTGGTGGCCACAATGGGCGCCGGCGTGGACATATCAGCACCAGCCAACTTCAGCAGATCAATAGGATATAGCGAGCTCCCGCTGCTGAGGAATTGGAGGTAGTCATCCACCGCCGGCTGGCCCTCCGCCATTATCCTAGTGGCAATCAGCTGCGAGGCGGCGAAGGCCACGGCGTAGGAATACATGTAGTAGTTGTAGTAATAGTGCGGGATGCGGCTCCAGGACATGCGCTCCTCGTCGTCAACTACCATCTCAGGGCCCCAATAGCGCTGGTAGGTTTCACCGAACACCTGGCCTAAGGCCTCATGGGTCAGCGGCTCGCCGTTCTCCACCATTTCGTGTAACACCAGGTCGAACTCGGCGAAGCGGGTCTGGCGGTAGAAGGTGCTGCCAATGTCTTGGACATAAGATTGCAGCAACGACAGCTTCTCGGCGTCGTTCTGGGCATTATCCAACAGGTATTGCATCAAAAGCGCCTCATTGGCGGTGGATGCCACCTCAGCCGCCAGCGTGGGGTAGTCCGAGTAAATGTAGGGTTGATTCCGGGCCGATAAGTAGGAATGCATCGTGTGCCCCAGCTCGTGGGCCAGGGTAAATACCGCGTCCAGGGTGCCGTTGAAGTTCAACAGGATATAGGGGTGCACCCCGTACGTCCCGCTGGAGTAGGCCCCGCCGCGTTTGCCCTGGTTTTCGTAGACGTCGAT
>JACZSB010000433.1 GCA_022574435.1 Fidelibacterota bacterium | reverse complement strand
TCGAGGGTTATGAATTCGCTGTCGGGGCTGGCCGAATCAGTATTGCCCGCGCTGACTTCGAAACGGGATACCACCGTGCGACGTGGGCCGCCTGTGGTGTAGTTTACGTAGAAATAGCCGTTGTTCACGTAGTCCGGGTGAAAGGCCAAGCCCAGAAGCCCCATTTCCCCACCCGAGACGATTCGGTCACTTATGTCCAGGAACACCTGCTTCGCCATTACATTCGGGTGGTTATCAAAGACTTGGATGATGCCTGCCTGCTCTACCACCAATAGTCTTTCAGAGCCCTCAGGCGGATGTTGCAGGTCTACAGGCTGGTCAAACGTTAGATTGGGGAACGCCACCTCGAATTGATTTTGGGAATTGGAGGCGGGTGGGCTCAGGCAGGAGAATATCGCAAGGATGAAGCCGTATCTCATAACCTTTAAGCGCCCATAACTATCCACTGTTTATCCTTCAGTCTCCAGCAGTCAGCGATCAGTCCGCCCTGGCCGCAGGCCTGCGGGCCGAGGCCCGCTAGCGGAGTAGTTCGAAGGGCAGCTCATTGAGTCGCCCCTCAATTTCACCCCGAAATTTACCGCCCCTTCGGCGGAGTTTAACCTGAATCCGCCCCCCGGCGGATGAAGAGCTCAGGGCAAGTTTACTTCAGCAGCACCACCTTAATGCTTTTCCTGAACTCGGGGGTCACCACCAGCACGAAATAGATGCCGGTGGGTACTTCCCGTCCATTCAGGTCCCGGCCGTTCCAGACCTGTTGGTGATAGCCGGCCTGCAGCTGCCCGTCCACCAGCCGCACAACCTCCCGGCCCAGCAGGTCGTAGACCGCCAGGTGCACCTCGGTGGCCGCCGGCAGGTCGAACCGGATGGTGGTGCTGGGATTGAACGGGTTGGGGTAGTTCTGGTGCAGGGCGAACTGTTGCGGCAGCAGCGCCTGCCGGAGCACATCCAGTGTGGTGGCGTCAATGGTGAAGGTGAAGGGGCCGTTGGAGGCCCAGGTGCTGTCCTCGCCATCGGCGGCGAAGATGTCCCAGGTGCCAGTGATGGTCAACTGCCCCACGCTCTCCATAATCGCCGCCACAGCCGCATAGGGCAGCCGCACCTCGGTGGCGGTGGTGTCCCCGAAGGTGAAGAGGGCACCCAAACCATCGGTGAGTTCCGCCCCGTAGCGCACGGTATCGCCGTCCACATCCACGGCCGCTTCCCAGGCGAAGGTCAGGGTATCGCCCAGGTTGGCGTTAGTGATGGCCAGGGTGGAATCGTGCATTGGTAACAGGAGGGCGAAGGCTCCCGGCGGCGTGTTGAACGGGATGGCGTCGACCTCATTCGAGTAGCCACTTTCATTCAAGCTATCGTCTACAGCCGAGACCCTATAATAGTACGTGGTATCGTTGACTAACCCTCCAATGGTCTTGGCAGTGTCAGCAATATTGGCACTGGAGTCAACTTGAAGTGTGGGGTTGGGTGAAGTGCCGCCGTAGATTCGGTAGCGGAGGAAGTCCACCTCGGTATTTTGATCCCAGGTTAAAGTGACGCTCTCATTTGCGGCCATGACTGTCAGGTTCTGGGGAGCAGCCGGGGCGGTAATGTCTTTAGGCGCGGTGTTAACTTCGCTGGAATACCAGCTCTCATTGCCGTCGGTATCATAGCAGGTAACCGCCAGGTAAAAGATCGTGCCCAACGGAAAACCAGAGAGCGTGTATGTTGTATCGGCTCCCACATCAACAGTATCGGCATAAGGGATTCCGGTAGAGTCAGTGTCATAATAAACTTTATAGCCTGCCAGATCACTCATGGGACTGCTATCCCAGGCCAGGTCAATAAAATCGTCTCCCGTATTTGTTACGACTAGATTCTGAACGGGAATGGGCGGAGCGGCGGTATCGGGTTCGGTGAGAAACGGCGTGATGTCCACGTATGCATTGGCACTGTCCCCCAAACCTCCGGGATTTTGTCCCAAGTGATAGGGGCCGGAAGAGTGTCCCCACCAAACGCTGTCCGCATCGATGGTATTACTATTATCAAGGTTGTATAGTCCGGTTCCGTTATAGGCGATGTTGGAACCGGCGATGGTGGGGGCGCCACTTTCAACGTAGATGCCCCCGCTATTCCCGGTGATGGTAACATTCCACAGCAGTACGCCACTGTCTCCGCCAATGTAAAGCCCGCCCCCCGTGCTGGCCGTGTTGCCGGTCACGGTCACGCCCGTCAGCGCGGGATCGCTATAGTAGGAGATGTAAAGCCCGCCGCCACCTCCATTATTTGCTGTATTATTGTTAACAGTCACGTCCATTAGTGCGGGATCGCTATTGCTCATGTAAAGCCCGCCGCCGGAACCATAAGCTGTGTTGCCGGTCACGGTCACGCCCGTCAACGCGGGATCGCTATTGATCATGTAAAGCCCGCCGCCGGAATTGGCCGTGTTGCTACTCACGGTCACGTCCGTCAGCGT
>JACZSB010000432.1 GCA_022574435.1 Fidelibacterota bacterium | reverse complement strand
CCAATCAGAGAACTGGATAAACAAGACCCCCAGCTTTAACGAGTCGATATCGATATTCCCGGAAGTGGAATCCTGCGGTGGTGCTTCATATTCTTCCCAGTCGAATTCAGCTCGCAGATTAAGCAATGGAAGAAAAACTATCAGGATCAATGTTGTGAACTTCATTTTTCCATCTCCTTGGTTATTTGATTAATGCCAGCTTTACCGTTGTTCTTGAAATTGTACCCTGCAGTCGGCAGAGATAAATACCGCTACCGACGGCTCGGCCGGAATTGTCTCTCCCATCCCAGATGACAGAATAGGTACCGGCTTCCAAGGAGTCATTCTGTAGCAGCCTGACTTCCCGGCCCGTTAGATCGTAAATCCTCAAAGAAATCCGGTCTCTTCCAGGCAATGTAAACTTTATTCTGGTGGCAGCATTGAAAGGATTGGGATAGTTCTGAAATAACTGAAATGCTCGGGGAATAACGCCGCCGGTCTCGGGCAGTATAGATAAAACCGCCCCGCCTAAGATGCCGTTACGGTTGACTTTTGCAGCAAAGATACCGTAGCCAAGGGTGTGGTCTCCTCTCTCATCCCAAACCATTATAGCTCCCCCTGTATGATTCGAAATCCCCTGGAGCCGGCTGAAGCCTTGCGGCCAGTTTGTCCGCGTTAAATAAATAGTTCCTTGAGTCCCCCATTGAGCAAGACCGGAAGCATCAATTCGGTTGCTAATGTAGTGAGCTGAGGTATCCGTCTTATGGGAGTATCCATAAATAAAACCACCTCTGCCATCGGTTACGACGGGAGACACTGTGCGTTTGATAGGCACATATTCTGTTGAATCATCGCCCCACAGCAGATTGCCAGTACTGTCGATATGCTGGAAAAATGTTTGCTTCACGCCATCCTCTTCATGAACCCAGGTGGCGTAGGCACCGGAATATCCATCTTCGATAAGTTGCAACCATTCGTATGTTTCCCGGCCGCCTATATAGATATTCACCTCGCCCCAAAGACGCTCCCCATTGGGACTGATCCTCTGCAGCCTAAGTCGCTTCGGCTCTGCTCCTGGTGATATAAAGCCCGCTTGAATGAAACCGCCCTTACCGTCGGTTACAGCTTTGTTACCAAAGCCGCTACCACCAGTTACAATCGGTTCATCCCACAACGGCTCTCCGTTATAAGACAATCTGACGGCCAGATGCTGGAAGATGACAAACACACCATTAAAAGCATCCAATATCAGGTGCACGGTATTCCCGTGGTCAGGCTCGAAAAGGATGAGACCCCCGGAGTCCAATAGGGCGGCGCCACTCGAGTCGATATGCTGCAGTACAATCGAGCTGGGGGTGAAGTTGTACCAGGCGACATAGGCCCCTCCCCGCCCGTCGCTGATGATAGTTTCCCACCTAATGGGATTAAAACGGGTTACCGGCTTGATCTCTATACCATTCAGTGCCCACGTTGGGGTGCCGGTGGAATCCAGATGCTGAACATAGAGCGCCCCAGGAGTGGTGTCGAAATCGATATCACCCTCCACGTCCCGGTAGTCCCGCCACAGGAAGATCGCTCCCCCGGCCCCATCACCAGTGATACCTAGAGGATACTGGTAATTATCAGCCACGCATAAGGGGGTGCCCCCCGGATCCCACCGCAGGTAGCCGCTACCATCGATCCGTTGCGCATACAGATCAACGCCCCACTCCACCCACATAACAATCGCCCCGCCGGTACCATCGGGAGTGGCCTTCGGGAGGAATTGAGCGCCCGGGTCATCGTTTATAATTGTATTCACCGTCGGGTCGGTAGACCATTGGGCACAGAGAGGCGGCAGAAGGCAGGTGAGCAGCAGAAAATAGTTGAGCAGGGGCTTCGTCATTATATTAAACCGCATGATAGCTACAATAAATGTAATGTTATTTCACCACGGATGCAACATAAAGCTGGCCTATGATGGTCCAGCCCGAATACATAGGCCAGAAATCTTGATAGGGCGGTAAGAGACGACCGGATCTAAGGCAGGTACAAGATCTTGATATTCCGCGCTTGGTTCCCGTCCGTTCCACTGAACTCCAGGCGCACAAAATAAACCCCCGCGGCCAGCTGCCGGCCGATAGCTTGAATTTACCATAGGACACCTCTTTCCAATAATCGGTCATACTACCGTAAATAGCACGTTCGTTGGGAGAAGATATCATAGTTTCAGGATTAAAATGTATTGGATCCTCAGATTTATATGTACCCTCCGAAAATAGCAAATTCCAATAATCTGAATAGTGATAATACTGCATTTCGGGATCCGTTTCTTTGATGCTTCCTCTTGCATTGATATTTGTTTCCCAATCAGAGAACTGGATAAACAAGACCCCCAGCTTTAACGAGTCGATATCGATATTCCCGGAAGTGGAATCCTGCGGTGGTGCTTCATATTCTTCCCAGTCGAATTCAGCTCGCAGATTAAGCAAT
>JACZSB010000079.1 GCA_022574435.1 Fidelibacterota bacterium | reverse complement strand
GCGTATATGCACGATCTCGTCCTCGAAGGCGGTTGCGTGCCGTTGCCGGTAATAGTCTTGCAGCTCGCTCAGGTCCACCTGTCCGGTAAAAGTATCCATCTCCTCCAGCCCCTCTTCAAACTCCTGGAATCGTTTTTCGCCGGGGAACATTACCTCCAGGTCGCTTTGGCTGATGTATTCCTTGAAGGCCGCCTCTATCTCCGGGGTAATCTTGATAGGTGGCGTTAAATCATAATTGTCCTGGTACTCCGCGGCGAAGGAGAAAAATAGGCTCTGAGCCCATAAGCGCCTAGTGAATGAGGGCAACGGCTCTGTGGGCACCTCGATGTCCGGCAGAATTCCCCCTCCTCCTTTTACCGCCCGGCCGTTACGGGTGACGAACGAACTGTCATGCTTATCCAGGCCGTCGGTGAGTACGCCGTTGTGCAGGTAATCTTCCTTCTGGATCAACCGTCCTGAGGGAATGTAATATTTGGCCGTGGTCATCTTGATGCTGGTATTCTTCCCCAGGGGGAAGATGCTCTGCACCAGCCCCTTGCCGAAGGTAGGTGTGCCGATGATCACTGCCCGGTCCAGGTCCTGCAGGGCCCCGGCCACGATCTCGCTGGCTGAGGCCGAGCCTCCGTTCACCAGCACCACTATGGGAATGTCCAGGGGCAGGACCGGTTCGCTGGTGGCCATATGCTTGCGCATGGCTTTGCGGGTGCGGCCCCGGGTCTCAACGATGGTCATGCCCGTCCCCACCAGCGCATCCACCATTACCACTGCATCACGCAACAGGCCGCCGGGATTGTCCCGCAGGTCGATGACCAGCCCGGTAATCCCTTCGGTGAGCAACTCCCCCACCGCCACCCGAAACTCTTTGGCGGTATCGCGGGAGAAGCGGGTGAGGCGGATATAGCCCTGGCCCTCCACGACTCCCTTAAAGGGCATGTCGTGCACTTTGATCTCCTCACGCACAATTTTCACCGCAAACGGCTCCGGCTCCCCGAAACGGGTAAAGGTAAGGATCACGGCAGTGCCCGGCTTGCCCCTGATACGGCGGGCAGCCTCGTCGGTGTTATAGTCACTGGTACTGACACTGTCGATCTCGACAATTTTATCCCCGGGCCGTACGCCGGCCCGCTGGGCGGGTGTGCCATCCATGGGAGATATGACGGTGAGGATGCCGTCACGCACCCCCAGGCGGATCCCTACCCCGCCATACTTGCCCCGAGTCAACATGTCTACCGAGGATTGGTCTTCCTTCCTGATAAAAACGGTATAGGGATCTAAATTTTTCAGCATGCCCTCGATGCTGGCGGTGATCAGTTCCTCACTATCAATATCGTCGACGTATTCCGCCAGCAAGTTTTTGACTACGTTATTATAGGTGCGTAGATTGTCGGATAGGGAGCGAAATAGGTCTGCGGCCCACACGGCGCCGGATCCCAGCACCAGCAGGCTGCCCAATAACAGGCATAACCGGAAGAATTTGCCGGTATTTTTAAGCGGAGATGATTTTAACCACATAATTTTCGATTTCCTGAGCTATCTGTTCCTCGGAGGTCTGTGCGGTGACTATCAGCCACTGTTCGGGTTGGGATCGGGCTAGCTTTAAATATCCTTCCCGGACCCGGGCCATGAAGGCCCTGCCGGCGCTTTCCATCCGGTCGGCGGCCTCCTGGGACTTCCGTTCGCTGGAAATTTCCACCGGTAGATCAAGCAACACTTTAAGATCCGGATGCAAGTTACTGGTGGCAAACTTCTGAGTAGTTATGATTTCCTCCAGGGGAAGTTCCCGCCCGTAGCCTTGATATGCAACAGAACTGTCGGCATAGCGGTCGCAAATTACGACACTGCCGGCGGCCAATGCCGGGAGTATCACTTGGTGGACCAGCTGTGAACGGGCAGCCGAGAATAACAGCGCTTCCGTGCGGGGATGCAGATTGGCGCTGTCGGGGTGCAGCAGCAGTTCTCTGATCTGTTCCGAGATTGGTGTCCCACCGGGCTCCCGGACGACCAGCACCTGGTAACCGCGGCTCTCCAGTGTGCGCTGCAGGCGGGCGATCTGGGTCGATTTGCCCGATCCGTCGATCCCTTCGAAAGTGATCAGCCGCCCAGTCATTTAAGCCCCTTTTTGCCGATAACCAGCACGCACTCGCCCTTCAGGCTGCGCCCCTCCAGGACTGCCAGCACCTGAGCGATCTCCCCCCTGAGCACCTCTTCGTGAAGTTTGGTAAGTTCACGGCAGAGGGCCATTTTCCTGGCTCCGAATATAGTCTGGATATCGTTCAAAGTCTTAACGATCCGCAGGGTCGATTCAAATATAACCACGGTCCCATCAAATTCGGCAAGTTTCTCGAGGCGGGTTCGGCGTCCCTTTTTGCGGGGCAGGAAACCTTCGAATATAAAGCGGTCGGTGGGTAGTCCGCTGACCACCAGTGCCGCCAGCAGAGCGCTGGAGCCAGGTATCGGTACTACCTTGATCCCCTGCGCGGCTGCCAGATTAACCAGCCGGTAGCCTGGGTCGGAGATGGAAGGAGTACCGGCGTCGCTCACCAGGGCGATGTCCTGGCCCTCCCCCAGCCTGTGCAACAGTTCCCCGGCCCGGGCGGCCTCGTTATGCTCGTGGTTGCTGACCATAGCGGTTTTGATACCGAAATGAGCCAGCAACCGGCCGGTGTGCCGGGTGTCCTCGGCGGCTATCAAGTCCACCGCTGCCAGGACCTTCAGGGCCCGCTGGGTGATGTCCTCGAGGTTACCGACCGGTGTGGATACCACGTATAGGGTTCCAGGTGACACCTACGCCAGGCGGCTCCTGACTGATTTCACCAGCAGATCGTAAGCCAGGTCGATTTCATCCCTGGATATGGTGAGATGCGGCCGGAAACGCACCGACCGCTCACCGCAACCGAGCACAATGGCCCCGTTGTCGTATAGTGCCGCCAACACCCCGTCGCGCTCCACGTCGGAGGGTAGGTCGAATGCGGCGAACAGGCCCTGCCCGCGAACCTCGGTTACGAAGCCCGGGAACTCAACGGCCAACTGGTCCAATTTTTCCAGCAGGTAACGGCCCTGAGTATGGGCCGCCGCCACCAATTTTTCATCCCGGACGATCTGCAGCACCAGGTCGAAGCGCATCATATCTATCAGGTTACCGCCGAAGGTGGAGTTGATCCGGCTGGACTCGCGAAATACATTATTGTCCACCTCATCCAGGCGCGGGCCGGCCAGCATTCCGCACACCTGGGTCTTTTTGCCGAAGGTGATAATGTCCGGGCGGGCGTCATCGCCGAAGTGCTCGTGGGCCCAGAATGCCCCGGTGATCCCCACCCCGGTCTGGATCTCATCGTAAATCAGGATGATCTCCTCCTGGTCACATACTTGGCGCAGTTGGCGGGCAAATTCCGGGCGAATGTGATTGTCGCCGCCTTCACCCTGGATCGGCTCGATGATCAGGGCAGCGATATCATCGGGATAATCGAGGCAGGCTTGCTTGATCTGATCGATGGCTTTATTTTCAGCCTTTTCTACCTCAGCCAGCACATTATCGGTGCTGGGGAACCGCAACCGGGGATGGCTGATGCGCGGCCAGTCGAATTTCGGGAAATAGAGGGTTTTGCGGGGATCGGGGCTGTCGGTCATGCTCATGGTGTAGCCGGTGCGGCCGTGAAAGCAGCCTGCGAAGTGAATGATCTTGCTGCCCTTTTCCCCTTTCCCAGCTGCCAGATTACGGCGCACTTTCCAGTCAAATGCCGCTTTGAGGGCATTTTCCACCGCCAACCCGCCGCCCTCGATAAAGAAGGTGTGGGGCAGATAGTCCGGGATCCCTACCTGGGAAAAAGTGTCCACAAAGGCGGCGAACTCCTGGGAATAGATATCCGACAGGGTCGGCTTGTTCACCGCCGCCGCTCCCAACCGCTCACGGTTGGCCAGCAAGGTGGGATGGTTATATCCCACTGTCATGGAAGCGAACATGGAGAACAGGTCTAAGTATTCGCGGCCGGTTACCGCGTCCACCAACCAGCTGCCGTGGCTTTTTTCCAGGTCGATGACCACCTCGAAACCGTCGGTCAGCAGGTGTTTTCCCAGCACGGTGCGTACTTTACCGGGAGCAATAGTTTTAGTCATAAGTCCGTTACTTTCGCTTAGCGGTTGTCGATCTGAGCCCGTTGCAGCTTGCCGCTGTAGTCCACGTATATGGTTTTAGTCTCGCTGAAGAAGTCGTACGGCCCGTAGCCGCCTTCCCGGTGCCCATTGCCGGTGTTCTTGGCGCCCCCAAAGGGCATATGGCACTCGGCCCCGATGGTGGGACCGTTGATATAGGTGATGCCGCACTCGATGTCCCGCATGGCCACGAAGGCAGCGTCGATGCGCTGGGTATAGAGGGAAGAGGATAGGCCGTATTGGGTGGCGTTCAGGATAGCGATGGCCTCGGAGAGGTCCACCGTTTCTATCACCGACAGCACCGGCCCAAAAATTTCCTCGTCGTGAATGCGCATTCCCGGTATTACACCGGTGAAAATGGTGGGCTGGTAGAAGGTGCCCTTATCGAGGTCACCGCCGGTGGCCGGTTCACCGCCCAAGATAAGCTGGGCGCCTTCCTTTTTACCGATTTGGACGTATTCATGGATGTTTTCGCGAGCGCCCAGGTTGATCACCGGCCCCACCTGCACCTCTTCGTCCAGGCCGTTGCCCAATCGCAGCTTGCTGGTGGCGGCCTCCAGCATCTCAATGAACCGGTCGTGGATCTTTTTATGGAGGATCAGGCGGCTGGTGGCGGTGCAGCGCTGCCCGGTAGTGCCGAAGGCCCCCCACAGTACCCCTTCCAAGGCCAGGTCCAGGTCGGCGTCGTCCATGACGATCTGGGCGTTCTTGCCGCCCAGCTCCAGCGACACCCGCTTCAGTTCGCCGCCGGCCCTGGAATGGATCCGCTTGCCCACCGCCGAACTACCGGTGAAACTTATAGCGGCAATGTCCTGATGGTCCACCAGGGCCTCCCCCACTTCACTGCCGCCGCCATGCACGAGGTTAACCACCCCGGATGGTACCCCCGCCTCCAGCAGGATTTCCACAAAGGTAGTGGCGGTGGCCGGGGTATCGGTGGCCGACTTGAACACCACCGTATTGCCGCAGGTGAGGGCCGGGAACAGCTTCCAGGTGGGGATCGCCAGGGGGAAGTTCCAGGGGGTGATCACCCCCACCACCCCCAATGGCATGCGGGTGGTCATATTGTATTTGTTAGGAAGTTCAGAAGGCACCGTGCGGCCGAACATGCGCCGCGACTCACCAAAGGCGTAGTAGGCGGTATCGATCCCTTCCTGGGTGTCGCCCCTGGTCTCAGCGATCACCTTGCCCATTTCGCGGGTCATGACCTGGGCGATTTCCTCCTTGCGCTCCACCAGCAGGTCGCCCGCTTTTTTCATGATCTCCCCGCGCACCGGCGCCGGTGTCAGGCTCCATTGGTAGAAGGCCTCCGAGGCTGCCCTTACCGCCCGGTCCACGTCCTGGGACGTACTTTTTGGGAAGGTCCCCACAATATCACTGTGATCGGCCGGGTTGACATTATCGAACCGCCGGCCGCTATCCGAGTCGCACCACTCTCCGGCTATATAATTTTGATAGGCTCGGGTCATCCTTTGAGTCCTCGTTGCTGGTTGTAGAATAGTCTCACCGAGTGTAGCTCCGTGCTGGAGCAGTCCACCGGTTAATTTTCAGATTTCGTGGCGGTGTTCGCCTGGCCCATAAATGCTAGCCGCCGGGACCGAAAAAGCGGGAGAATTTACAGAGGAAACGATCGATTCTTGGCAACTTTCCGGCGCTTCAAGTCCGAGCCTAAAAAACCGCCCAGGTGAGGTATAGCCAGGCCGCCGGCATGACGAACAGGAGGGAATCGAAACGGTCCAGCGCGCCCCCATGCCCCGGCAGAAGGCGGCCGCTATCCTTAACCTGGTAGTCTCGCTTCAGGCGCGATTCGGCAAAGTCGCCCAGTTGGCCGATGCCGCCGGTGATCAGGCCAAATACCAGCAGGTCGATAGGCGAGATGGCAACCTGCGGCAGCCAACCGCCATAGCCCAGTCCCAGCATCAGGATAACGGCCCCAACCAGGCCCGCTACCGAACCAACCACAGTCTTATTTGGGCTGGCGGCGGGGAAAAGTTTGCGCCGGCCATAGGCCCTGCCGAATAGATAGGCCAGTGAATCACAGACCCAGACCGACAGGTAAAGGGCCAGTGTGAGCCGGTAGGCTAGGTCCACTTGTCCGTCTAGCGATGAATAGTCGGCGCTGCGCACCAGGATGAAGCAGGCGCCGGAGCCGGCCACCCACAGCACCCCCACCAGGTTCACCGACAGATTCTGCCAGGGGGATTGTGCCGGCTTAACGACTTCCCAGGTCTGTAACGCCACCAGCAATAGCAGCACTATGGTTAGAAACTGTTTACCCAGCATAGCCCATCCGCCGCCGCCGGGCAGCAGTCCCACATATTGGGAGCTGGCCGCCAGCAGTAATGCCGCCGCTAAATATCCGGGCAGTCGCCGGGCGGTGAGGCCCCCCTTGGCAATCAATCGAAAATATTCTCGCAGGCCTAACATGACAAAGAGGGCCACGAAAAGGGCATAGTAAACCGAGCCCAGCCAGATGATGGTCAGCAGGGCCGGTATGCCTACCAAGTCTACCAGCAGGCGGCTTTTGATGGTGTCCTTGTGTGGCGGGCCGTCAGTCACGGGCGGCAAGTTAATGTCCCGCCGCCGGGGCGCCATAGTCAATCCCCGGACCTGTGGGAGCGGTCATTTGTTGGGCAGATGCTTGATATACTGGCCATCGCCCAACTCGATGATCACGACTTTAACCCTGGTAGTGCCCTGGGATACAAAACCGAGTTTCTTGGCGGCGCCGTAGGAAAGATCCAGCATGCGGCCGGCCACATAGGGACCCCGGTCGTTCACCCGCACGATAATCGCCGTGCCGTTAGCCAGGTTTGTCACCCGGATAATGGTGTTCAGCGGCAGCGTCTTATGGGCAGCGGTGCGCCCGTACATATCGTAAACCTCACCGTTAGCCGTCAGTTTGCCGTGAAAATCGGGACCGTAGAACGAGGAGATGCCCATGATCACCTGGCCTACGCGGAAGCGGGTAGGCTTGGGGGCCTTATGGCGGGCCGGCGGTGGCCGGCGGTTGGCCTTCTTGCGGACCGGTGGACGGCCGTCGGATGTATAGCGCGGCGCCGAAGTGCAGGCCGACGCCAGCCACACCACCCCCAGGCAGATGACGGCGTAGCGGTATAACTGCCGGGCAGTCAATGGGCACTACCTCGGATTTCCTCCAGGCCGGGGGCCTCTATTTTAGCCAGATAACCGGGCAGTTCCCGGGCAATCTGCAAGCCTATTCGGGGATCGCGGTAGTTGGCGGTGCCGATCTGCACGGCTTGGGCGCCCACCCGGATGAACCGCACCACATCCTCCACCGACATTATGCCGCCCATGCCGACCACCGGGATGCTCACAGCCTGGGATACCTTATAGACATTGGCCAGGGCGATGGGCCTGATGGCCGGGCCGGACAGTCCACAAAGTCCGGTTTGAACCTTAAATATTCCCGTTGCTGGATCCAATTCCATACCTATAACCGTGTTTATTGCGCTAACTGCATCGGCCCCACCGCGCTCGGCGGCCTGGGCTATCTCACCGATATCGGTGACGTTGGGACTTAATTTAACCATGAGATAGCGCTCAGTGGCGGCGCGCAGACGGCTGGTCAGTTTTTCGGTCTCCTCGGGACTTACCCCGAACTCCAGCCCCCCCTTATCCACATGCGGGCAGGAGATGTTGATCTCATAGCCTGCTATTTCCAGCGCGGACCGTTCCACGGCCTCGATCACATGGGCGTATTCCGCCTGGCTCGAGCCGGCCACCGAAACAAACACCGCCGTCCGCAGGCCGGCCAGGAAAGGTAGATTGTCCCGGCAAAAAGCCTCGACACCCATATTGGCCCAGCCGATGGCGTTAAGCATACCGGCTGGTGTTTCGCAGATCCGCGGTGGTGGGTGGCCGTCACGGGGCTCCAGGGAAATCGACTTTGTCACCAGCCCACCCAATTCACTATAGTCCAGCAAATCAGCAACTTCGTCGCCATAGCCGAAGGTGCCACTGGCCACCATGACCGGGTTCTTGAGGGTCAGCCCCCGGCCCAACGTAACCGTTAGGTCAGTCACGGGCCAGCACCAGTTCGCCGGCGGAAAATACCGGGCCGTCCAGGCAGGCCAGTCGATACCGGCGCCCCTCGCCAGCCTGGGCTAGGGAGGCGTCGATGCGGCATTCCACACTGCACCCCATGCAGATGCCCACGCCACAGCCCATCATCTCTTCCACCGCCAGCTGACAGGGTATCTCGTGACTCATGGTGAAGGATTGCAGAGCCCGCAACATACCCGGCGGCCCGCAACCCAGCACAGTGACCGCCTGATTGTCCTGGCGGCTGATGGCAGCTTTCAAGCCGTCAATTACCGTGCCGGCGATACCGGCGCTGCCGTCATCGGTAGTCAGGGTGATGCCGGCGGACGGATCATGCTCCAGGAAATGCTCGGCCCCGCTCCGGGCTCCCATAATCAACTGGTGCGGCGCCCCGGCTTGGGAAAGTCGTTGATGCAGGAAGTTGATGGGCGCGATCCCTACCCCGCCCCCCACCAACAGCGGTAGCCGGTCATCGGTGGGCCACCAGCCGTTCCCCAGCGGTCCCAGGATGTCGGCCATATGGCCCGGCTGCCAGCTGGACATTTCCCGGGTGCCCTGGCCAAACACTTTGTATATCAGACCGAAGGTGGTTCCATTCACGTGCGCGATGCTCATAGGCCGGCGCAGCAGAGGCGTGTCGCTGGGATTCACCAGAATGTTCACAAATTGTCCGGGCCGGCCCTGGGCGCAGATGCCGGGACCCTCCAACTTCATCTCGTACAATCCACTAGCCAGGGTTTTGTTCGAGAGGACCTCACATTCCTCCAGCAACATGGTTACTCGACTAGATCCCGGTTTTCCCGACGCTCACTATCGACTTCGGACGGCTCCATATCGGAATCACCCTTTACGCCCGGCTCTCTGAATTCACGCCGCCGATCGACCGCGGGATCATCGGCGCCGGGGAGCACCTCAGTGGCGGCGCTTTCACCTGCGGATACGGGGCCCAGCTTAATGGATCGTAATTCCTTAAGCCGCCGGTCAGCTTTTTGGCTATATTTTCCATTGGGGTAGGCCAGCAGATTTTCTTCATAGGCCACGATGGCGCTGTCAAGTTCCGCCAGGTATTCGTCGTAAAGGTAGCCAATGGCAAAGCTGGATTGCTCGGTGCCGAACCTCCGCCTGATTTCTTGGAATAGTTCCAGAGCATGACGAGGGTCAAAGGGAACAGCCTGGGCGGCGGCCGACATCAGGTAGTCCAGTTCCCGGGAGACGTAATTCGCTGACGGATCGTCCAACAGCAAGCTATAGGCCGACTGGGGATATTGTTCCAACAGCACTGCTCGCCAGAATTGCGCCTGATCATGGTTCTCCTCAGCATGGTAGTATAGGACATACGCAGCCTGGGCGGCCACGTCGCTGGTTGGATGGCGCGTAACGATTTCAGCCATCAGCTCCAGCCCCGCGTCGCTGTCACGCATATCCAACAAACGGGTCTCCCCCAGGCGGTACTTGGCATAGGCCAATTGCTGATGTATGGCCAGGGTATCAACCTGGACGGTGGTGGAATCGACC